>JAAZIL010000094.1 GCA_012800885.1 Candidatus Dojkabacteria bacterium | reverse complement strand
CAACCATTACAATCACCAACAGCTTATTTTCACTTTTTTCCTTCATTTCTACTCTCCTTTTATGATAGTTTTTATTTTTTTATTAAAAACATTCCTTTCCCCTCTTGTCTGATATCTATATCTTCAAATAGATGTATAGATAGCATATAAAAGGGGAAAAGTAGGAGAGTATTCTGTATGAATAGACCTTTTTAAAGAGCAGTTTCTCTTATGTATTAAAACAAAAGAGAAAAGATAGGTACTAGACCTAACTAACTATATTATACCATAATACTATGGGACATACCACTACAACACTGTACCCCAATTAAGTGTATCTGTAAGTAAAATAGGGGACTTTTTGCCAACAATAACCATATATTCAAACATTACACTATTACCACCATTTTTAGTTCTAGCAGACCATCCGTCACTATCAGTAATGATTTCTCCATTACCATCTACAACTTGGCACTCTATACAGAGAACCATCCCTTCCTTAAGATAAGTACCTGAACCTTTCTTTCCAAATGCTGGTATATCAGGGTGGTCATGAAGAGTTTTACCAATACCGTGACCAGTAAACATTTTTAATATATTAAAACCGTTTGAAGTAGCACAATTCTCCATCTCAAAGCCTAAATCTCCTGTATAGTTACCCTCAATAGCTAATGGAATACATCTCTCTACCGCCTCTCTACCAACTTCTAAAAGCTTACTATTTCTCTTATTTGGACTCCCAATACTCCAAGTCCAACAGTGGTCTGTATAGATCTTTTTGTAATAAATGCCGAAATCAATAGATACTAAGTCACCCTTTACTAAAGGTATATCCTTAGGTATACCGTGTACTGCTACATCATTAACGGAGATACAAGTATTATGTCGATAGTTCTTTACTCTTCTAAAAGCTGGTTTAACTCTGTATCTTTTACAGAACACTCCAGCTAGTCTATCTAACTGTAGTGGAGTTATACTAGGTTTAATACTCTCTCCTAATTGCCTAAGTATATCTACAGAGATATTTGCTGCCTCTAAAAAGAGTTCCTTTTCTTGATTAGAATTAATTATCATAATCAAATTATATATCTCCTTTGCTACCTTATCAATTACAGATTAATTACCAATAATTATTAATTCCTCTTGTGCCCTAGTTACTGCTGTATAGAGCCATCTAGCATATGTTTCATCATCCATTTTAGGAAATCTCTCCTCAAATACCGTAACTCTTTTAGCTTCACTACCTTGAGCTTTATGCACAGTTAGTGCATATCCATAATCAAAGTAATTAAGATTTTCTTTTTTTAAATCAATTAATTCTGCCCGATTAAATTGCTCTTTTGATATCTCTCCCCAAAAAGGATGCTTCTCATAATCTAATAATATTAAAGCTTCATAATATTCAACTCCTGTTTTCTTACCATCATATATCTCTTGAATAGTACCAGTCATGCCGTTAAATATGTTTCTTTCTCTATTATTTTTCAAACAGATTACTCTGTCACCAATCTGAGGTTGTTCTAAATCAAAATGGATAGCCCTTATACTATGATTTAGCTTGATTCTTGTTCTATTGTATCCACAAAGTATCATAGTACTGTTATCAAAAGTTTCAAAAATATTATTTAAAAGATCTTGTGTTTCAGGATCTGATTGTCGTATTTTTTTAACAGTATTAGAGAAATTTTTAAAAGGTATCTTACCGTACTTTCTAGCGATTTCAGATACTTTTATAATAGGGTTCTGCCTATCTTGTCTAAACACCTCTTCAAGCCTTAAGCCTGGATTTTTCATTAAATTAAACCTCCCCTTTATAGGTGGTAACTGTCCATGGTCACCAACAGCTAGAATAGGGATTTCAAAAGACAAGAGATCTGCCCAAACATCTTCTGATATCATAGAGGATTCATCAAGAATTAAAAGAGAATATTCAAAATCCTCTCTCTTTATCTTTTCCCAACCAATAATATTATCCTTACTATCCAGAACAGGCTTGTAGATAAGACTATGGATAGTCCCAATATAATCGATAGGATATATTGCTTTAGCATTTCTCAATTTCCTCTCCAATACCCTAGTAGCTTTCCCTGTTAAACAACAGAAAGCGATAGTTAAATCTGGATCTTTACTATGTAGTTGATTAGAAATATGGGAGAGAATGGTCGTTTTGCCTGTTCCTGCATAACCTCCGAGTGTAATGTATTGGATAGAAGAGGTGTTGTACCACTCAATTACATCATTAACTACAGCTATTTGCTTTTTAGAAAAATTAAACATTAATTGTTTTTTGAGTAATAAAGTAGATAACTAATTAATAGCTAGTAATTCTACTTCAAAAATTAATCCCGCATTAGGAGGAATATCTGCTCCAGCACCCATTGAGCCGTAGCCCATTAGAGATGGAATCTTTAAAATTCTAGATTCTCCAACTCTCATGCCTAAGACTCCTATCTCCCAACCCTGTATAACGCTACCTGCACCTAGTTCAAATTCAAAAGGTTGGTTTCTATCTAATGAACTATGAAATTTTTTACCATCTATTAAAGTACCTGTATAATGAACAGAGACTACATCACCTTGTTGAGCTTTTTGTCCTTCTCCTTCTTTAATAGTTTCAAAACTAAACTCTTGAAAATCCTCTGTGGAATCTGTTGTTTGTTCCATAATAGCATCCTCCTGATCATTTAAATTATCTCCAAAAATATCACCATCACTATTTGATATTAATGGTTTTTCATCTCGATCTGAGATAAAGGGGAGACCTGTTTTAGCTCTATCAAAGTAGAGAAAGAAAAGAACACTTAGTAGAGAAACAATGACAAAGAATGTAATAATTAGTGGTAAAGATGTATTCTGTTTAACTTTTGCCATAAATAGATAGAAAGAAGTTAAATACGAACTAATATATCAATTAGCAAAAACTATTTCAAATATTTGTTGCTAAATATTAGGTGTGTTAGAATTAGGGTATTAATTTATTAACAGTAAGGAAGTGGCAATACAAAAAGATATTATTGATGAAACTATAGATTTGTTAAAATACATTGATACCACTCCAAGTGGAAGTAATCCTACACTATTACAGTTAAGAACTCTCTCATATATTAAGCAGAACAAAGATGTTAAAACAACTGATTTAGCCAGAGAGTTTCATATAACACCTGCTACTGTAACTTCACAAATAGATAGACTTGTAAAAGGGGGTTGGATTGAGAGATCTAGTAGTGACAAAGATAGACGTGTTACCTATTTAATCCTATCTTCTAAGGCTAAGAGGCATATAGATTCTGTAATAGGTAATACTTATCAGAAATTAAATTGGATATTTAACGGATTGAGTAAGAATGAGATGAAACAACTATATAATATTATTAAAAAGATGCAGAAGACTGCAGAGAGAAGAAAGAAGAAATAATGGATGAGAAGAAGTTACTCTATTTAGATACTGAAACAACTGATATACAAGCAAAGGATATTGTTCAATTAGCCTTTATAACTGATAATCCAGATATCTGGCTCAATCTCTACTTCAATCCTACGCAAGAAATAAGTTACAGTGCTATGGCAATACATAGTATTACACCGGAAGAAGTTGCTGATTGTCCTAAATTTAATGATGCTGTCATTCCTGATGAAGGTAAAGATGTAAGATTTAGTGGTTACAATTTAGTTGAATATTTAACTTTCCTTTCTAAAAATTATATCTGGGTAGCTCATAATGCTGATTTTGAT
>JAAZIL010000093.1 GCA_012800885.1 Candidatus Dojkabacteria bacterium | reverse complement strand
AGGAATGGCTTCTCTATATCTCTTTGAGGAATCTCAATGTATTCATCAACAGCTTTCATCAACTCTTTAATTGCATTCATTCCTTCCTCCTCACCCTTCTGAGCTGCTAATGCACTACCAACAATAATTGGTGCATTTTCATCAAAACCATACTTTCCTAAGAGATCACTCACATCAGCCTTAATTAATTCCAAAATCTCTTCATCCGCATCTCCAAATTTATTGATAAATACAACTAACTTAGGGACACCGACCTGCTTAGCCAAAAGAATATGTTCCTTAGTCTGAGGCATTGAGCCATCATCAGATGATACTACTAGGATACCACCATCCATCTGTGCTGCTCCAGTAATCATATTCTTAATGTAGTCTTCATGACCTGGACAATCCACTAATGCATAGTGTCTTGTGTCTGTCTCGAATTCTACGTGTGCTACAGCTATAGTGATTGATTTAGCCTTTGCTTCTGGATCTTTATCCAATTTATCAATCATCCTCTCCTTCTCTGTAGAGAAGGTATTTAGAATACCACGAACCAATGTAGTTTTACCGTGATCGATATGACCTAAGGTTCCGATATTCATGTGTGGCTTTGTTCTTTCAAAGTCTGCCATGATTAAATATTAATAATTTATATACACTACTGTTTATAACAATGTAAGAATCTATTCGCAATATGCAAAAAGATACTGCATTGGATATTATCAAAAAGATGTAAAATATGCAAGTATTTAAGTACAGAATAAGGGCCTCTTTATGATTTTATCCCAGAAATCTCATCTGCTATATTTTTAGGTACTTCAGCATAGTGAGAAGGCTCAATACTTGCACTCCCTCTTCCACTTGTAATAGACCTTAATTCATTTGTATAACCAAATAGTTCTGAAAGCGGTACCTGTGCATTTATTACTGTAATACCGTTACCTATATCCTCTGTACCTTGAATCTGACCTCTCTTACTACTCAATGAGCCTGTAACATCACCCATATGTTCCTGTGGAGTTTCAACTGCAACATCCATAATAGGTTCTAGAAGGATAGGGGTCGCCTTTTTACACCCTTCTTTAAACGCCATAGATGCAGCAATCTTAAATGCAGCTTCTGAAGAATCTACCTCATGAAATGATCCATCAAAAAGAGTCACCTTTATATCAACAACTGGATAACCAGCAAGCACACCAGCTTTCATTGAGTCCACAACTCCTTTTTGTATTGATGGAATATATTCCCTGGGGATAGCACCACCTTTAATCTTGTTTACAAATTCATATCCATTACCTGAATTAGGTTCAATTCTAAGTAAACAGTGTCCATATTGTCCTCTACCTCCGGACTGCCTAATATATTTACCTTCAGATACTTCGCATACAGATTTAACTGTCTCTCTGTATGCTACCTGAGGTTTACCTACATTAGCTAATACATTAAACTCTCTCTTCATCCTCTCTACCATTACCTCTAAGTGCAGTTCACCCATACCAGATATTATGGTCTGTCCCGTTTCAAGATCTGATTCTACTTTAAAAGTAGGATCTTCTCGAACAAGTCTGTTTAGAGCTTCAGACATCTTCTCTTCATCTGATTTTGTAGCAGGTTCAATTGCCTGAGATACAACAGGCTCTGCAAAAGATATCTGTTCAAGAAGTATAGGATTACTCTCATCACAAATTGTATCCCCTGTACCTGAAACTTTTAGACCAACTATTGCTCCGATATCTCCTGTCCTTAACATCTTTGCTTCTTCTCTATCATCTGCATGCATAAGCAGTAATCTACTTACCCTCTCCTTAACTCCTTTGGAAGAGTTATACACATATGTTCCTGCACCTACAGTCCCAGAGTATATTCTAAAGTAAGAGAGATTCCCGATATGTGGATCGTTAACAATTTTAAATACTAATCCTGCAAACGATTCCTTCTCATCTGCTTCCCTCTCTATCTCTTCACCTGTTTTAGGATCTTCTCCATGTACAGGAGGCACATCAAGAGGAGAAGGTAAACAGAGAGAGATGTAGTCAAGGATTGTTTTAGCCATAGGAGATCTAGAGTCTCCTCCGAGTACTGGAAAGATCTTACTCTCTAATGTTCCTTTTCTTAGGGCATATTTTAATTCATCTACAGTTATCTCCTCCCCTGCAAAGTATTTCTCCATAAGTGCATCATCCATCTCAACGAGAGTCTCAATGAGAATATCCCTCTGACTCTTTGCTTTCTCTACTAGCTCATCAGGTATAGGTATCTCTTTTAACTCTTCAGATTCCTCTGAGTCATATGAGAAAGCTTTGTTGTATACTAAATCAACATAACCGTGTAGTTCATTCTCTCTACCAATAGGTATTGAAATAGCTAATGCTTTCTTACTTAACCTATCTTTGATAGTTTGAAAACTTTTGTCATAATCACCTCCTATGAGATTTATCTTGTTTAAGAAACAGATCCTAGGTACTTTGTACTTATTTGCTTGCCTCCATACTGTTTCTGACTGAGGTTCTACACCCTTTCTCCCATCAAAAATTACAACAGCACCATCTAATACCCTTAAAGATCTCTCTACCTCTGCAGTAAAGTCTACATGTCCAGGAGTATCAATGATATTAACTCTGTGTCTTGTATTATCAAAATCCCAGAAGCATGTTACAGCTGCAGACTGTATTGTAATACCTCGCTCTTTCTCCTGTTCCATATAGTCTGTAGTAGCAGCTCCTTCATGTACTTCTCCTATCCTATGTATCTGTCCTGTAAAGAAGAGAAGTCTCTCTGTAGTAGTAGTTTTTCCTGCATCAATATGAGCAATTATACCGATATTCCTAATATGCTCTAGAGGCATTTTAACATCATACGTTTGCATATATTTTTACATCAAATTTAAACACCTAATGGGAAATTAGGATAGTAACCGAATGGATTATATCAAACTAATCAACCTGAGCCAAGAGCTTTTCTGCTTGTTCTGTTACTATCCTCAAGAGATCATACTCTATTGCTTTCTTACAATATATCCTAGTATCCTCTAAATTCCCCTCTTGAAAGCTTAATTCTGCATACAGAAGATTGTATCTTGGATCATATTCATCTAATTCCCAGAATAGGTCTAATACTCCTTTTGTTGAAACAATATCAGAGATCTGTATTAGATATTCTCCTCTTAAGAAGAGATACTCTGCCTTCAAGGTATCTGCTAAAGACTCATACTCTATTCTCTCCATGTAGAATACAAACTTCTCATAATCTCTCCTTAAAAAGTAAACTTCCATAAAATCAATATATACCCACATCTCATCAAAGAATTTCTCTGCTCTTTTTACTACCTCAAGAACTTTCTCCAACCTGTTATGCTCAATTAAAATATCAATATATTCCTTGTATAGCTGTTCTTCTCCCTCTTGTCCTGAGTAAGAGATAGCACTATCATAGTAAGAGAAAGACTCTTCTAGATTATCCTGAAGGTAGTAATTTCTTGCTAATACCCAATAGATGTATTGATTAAGATCTGTTACTGCAGTAATTCCTTTAAGTAAAGATATACTCCTTTCATATTCTCTCTGCTCATAGTAGGCCTTTCCTAACAGATACAACCCATCTATATACTCCTCCATCTCTTCTTTTTGTGGTTCAAGCAAAGCTACTGCTAATGCAGGATATCCTTCTTGAATATATGCTCTGGCAAGTTTTGCACTATTAAATAGGGTGTCATCTGAGAGACTATTTAATACATCTCTCCACCTAGAGTAACTATCTCTCCATTCATCTCCTGATTCCACTTCTTTGAGTACCTTTATTGATTTCTCTGTATCACTTAAACTGTAAATATATGAGAGTAACAGAGTACTCTCTATTTCGCTCTCTTTACTTAATTTACCTGTTAAGAGATTCTTTGCTTGCTGTATATTACCTTTCTGTATACTTACTTTAGCAACACCTAAGCTACCTTTTGAATCTGTATCTCCTAGCTCTTTAGCTAATTGATAGTTGTAAGAAGCTCTTTCAAAATCTTTCACTCTGTAACTTGCATCGCCAACTTTTGAATACAAGAAACTTCTCTCACTATCTTTCAGTTTAACACCTGAATCATCTACAAGTCTCGTTGCATCCTCTAATCTGTTCTTTATCACAAAGATATCTACTAACCTCTCAACTGCATCTATCTTTGATGGAATAAGTTCTGATGCTTCACTTAATTTCTCAACAGCAAGGGTATACTCTTTTGCTTCTAAAAGTAAGTCAGCATCAGAGATTATCTGGTTGTATTTAGATATTTTCTCATCTGACACAGTGCATCCAGATAGAAGGAAAGCAGAGAGGACTACTACAAGAGAGAAGAGAATATATTTATATATTTTTTTCATAATTACATTTTACACATGTTTTTGTAATCATGCTATACTTTTGAAAATTCCAATGACAAAAGTAGAAGAAGACCCTAAAGATACAAAAAAGAATCTCCCCTTAACAGTAAAAACTCTGTTTTTATCTCTCTCTCTTTTTACTGTACTTACCGCTACATTAATTTACAAATCTAGTACAATAGCACTTGCCCAGAAAGAGAATAGTTCATACAACAACCTAGATGTGCTAGGAGCTAAAAGTAACAGCGTTGACAAACTAGTATGGGATATAAAGGTGATTACTATCAAAAGACAGAGGGAAGTAAGAAGAGTACTTACAACTAAAACAGATATCTTTGATATTGTAAAAGAGAGTGGAATATATCTTGATAGTAATGATACTGTACTACTAAATACAAATACTATTATTAACGGCAGTATAATCACAATTGTACATACAGAGACCCAGATAGTATATGAACATGAAGAGATACCTTTCAAAACAGAGTATGTTGAGAACAAGGACTCTCTAAAAGGAGTAAAAACAGTTGTTCAGGAGGGAGTATTGGGAGAGAAAGAAGTCATGTACGTCTATCGCTATGAAGACGGTAAGCTTGTTAAAAAAAAGAAAATAGAAGAGAGAATAATCTCTGAAGCTATTAAAGAAATTGTAGAACTAGGTACCTCCTCCTATCTACTTGTAGATATCACTAAACGAGGATATAACTGTCCATATTGGTACTCTGTTGTGGATAGTAGCCCGTATACAGAAGAGGAGAAAAGATGGTTGAAGTTCCTCATGCACTGTGAATCAGGGTGTAATGCAGAACATGATAAAGGTAAATACAAAGGACTCTTTCAATGGAACCCCTCTATTTGGAACAGGTCTTTCTCTGAGAACATATTTGATGGGGAAGCGCAGATAAGAAATACTGTAGAGAAGTACAGAGCAGGAGAAGCAACAAGGCAGAGCCAATGGCCTGGTTGTCATTCAAGGTACAGATCTATAAATCCTCTCTAATTTAGCTTTGCCAACTATAGTAATCACAGATGTCTTGGGGTATCTCACCTAAGAATCTTGATGGTATCTGATGTGCATATCCTTCTCTTTTTAATCTTCTTTCAGCAAATGTTAAATACAGTTTCTCTTTTGCTCTTGTAATCCCTACATAGCATAACCTTCTCTCTTCTTCCAACTCATTTTCATCTGTAAAAGATCTAGAGTGAGGTAGTATCCCTTCCTCCACACCTACAATAAAGACATTGTCAAACTCTAAACCTTTTGAAGAGTGGAGTGTCATAAGATTAACATAATTACCACTACCATCTTGATTCTTCTCTTGTTCTTGCTCTATTAATGCAATCTCCTGAAGAAATACCTCCAGAGATCTCTCCCTATACTCTAATGCATAACTACCTGCAACACTTTTTAATTCTTCAATATTCTCCTTTTTGTACTCTGCTTCTTCACTACCATCATCAAGCCATGATATATACTTAGTACTTCTCAATACTAAATCTATTACTGAGAGTACTTCTAATCCTTTACTCTGCATATATATACCTCCAAACTGGTCTACCAAGGAGGAATATTTATCCATTTCAGCAATATTCTGCTTAATAGCAGTATATATATCCTCTCTTACTACACTATCTCTCTCTAAAGAATTCTTTAATATATATGTTCCTACTATTAATTCTCCTAATGAACAATTACACTGTTTTGCAATAGCATTTAATTTAGCTACTGATTTTGTACCTATCTTTCTAGGAGGAGTATTAAGAATACGTGTAATACTTAAATCATCTTTAAGATTGTAAAGAAATTTCAAATAACTAAGAATATCTTTAATCTCTTTTCTTTCATAGAATCTAAAACCTCCTACTAACTTGTAAGGTAAACCTACTTTAAGCAAGGCCTCTTCAATAGCTCTCGATTGATAATTTGTTCTGTACAGTATCGCAATATCTACTAGGTTAATACCTTCTCTTCTTAATCGAGTTATCTCATCTACAACATACTCTGCTTCATTCTCCTGATCTTGTGCTTGGTATACTGAGATACATTTCCCTGCATCTTTAGCAGTCCACAGTTTTTTATCTATTCTTAAAAAATTTTGTTGTATTACTGCAGTTGCAGCGGTAATTACATTTGCACTAGACCTGTAATTTTGCTCCAATTTAACTACTTTTACATTC
Organism: Candidatus Dojkabacteria bacterium; assembly: GCA_012800885.1. GTDB lineage: Bacteria > Patescibacteriota > Dojkabacteria > SC72 > SC72 > UBA5209. The sequence continues at coordinate 6,588 of JAAZIL010000093.1, read as the reverse complement.
TTAAAATCCTTCTCAAATGATTGTATATTTTTAATATCCGCTCCTCTCCATCCATAAATTCCTTGGTCATCATCTCCTACAACACAAATATTTTGATATTTCTCAGATAGAAGTTTAGAGAGGATATACTGTGCAGTATTAGTATCCTGATACTCATCTATCATCATATATCTATACTTCTCATGATATTTTGAAAGAACTTCTCTGTTTTCCGAGAGTAACTTAACAGTAAGATATATTAAATCACCGAAATCAACTGCATTCTGAGCCATCAATTGCTTCTGATACAGAGGATAGATTTCAGATGTAATATCTTCCAAGAAACCACCGTAATAATGAGAGAATTTCTCAGGATCTATTAATTCATTCTTAGCAGCAGAGATGAAGTAAGATATCGCCTTAGGCTTTATCTGCTTAATATCAATATCCTGTTCTATGAGAATATCTCTTACCAATTTATCAGAATCATCTGAATCATATATTGAGAAATTTGAAGAGAGACCTAAATATTTAGCATTCTGTCTTAGAAAAAATGCACCAATAGAGTGAAATGTTCCAATGAGAGGGACACCCTGTTTCTCTACACCTAACTCTTTTAATAATTGCAATACTCTCTCCTGCATCTCTCCTGCTGCTTTCTTGGTAAATGTTACCGCTAAAATATTCTCAGCTGGAACTTTCTCCTGAGTGATTATGTAAGCTATTCTATTGGTAATGACTCTTGTTTTACCTGAACCAGCACCTGCAAATACTAGAAGAGGACCTTCAGTAGTTTGTACTGCAATTTTTTGTTGTGGGTTTAGTAACCCGAGTATTAATTCATCAGACATAGTGATATTGATTATATTCTAACTTCTTATCAAGTAACAGTAAACTACGGTTATAAGGTGGAGATATTTTGTTAATATCACTATATCTCCTTAGCAAATCTCTGTACTATCCAACCTTTCTTGTTTTCTCCATATATTATCTCATACCAACCATCTACTCTACTTGTTGTTATAAACACATCTCCTTCATTTGCCACCTCTACTACCTTGCAACTATACCACCTGCAATCCCTAATATTTACATACCCGTACTGAGGGGATGAAACTTCAACAAGCTTGTTATCTCCCTTAACTATTGAAAACTCTACATCAAAAGAAGAATTATCTAGTCCTACCTCTGGTGAAAGCATAAAGTAAAAGGTTTCTCTGTATTTACCTGGCTTCCGCTTAACATCTAGTTGAAAAGATATTTGAGCACTATCTCCTGCTTTAATAAATTTCTCTTTAATATATGTAGGTTTACTAAAGCTCTCCCAAGTCTCATTAATTGCATGCGGACTAGGTGCTGAGTCCTTTGTAGATAGGTATATATAATCTAAATCTCCAAACCAAGTGAAATCATTCTCATTCTTAATCTTTACTACAACATCTAATCTCTTTCCGATTACTACCTCTTTCTCATACTCTACAGAAGCGATACTTGCACTATACTGTAAGCCCACTTTTTCAGACCATTTAACATCTTTTAATGCAAAGGATATAGAATTGTATATTAATCTATTTGATTTAACCCATTTCAATGTAGAGAGAGAATCTTCACCTTTTCTAATCTGTAAATCTACCAGCTCCCAGTTACCCTCACTTATACCGTATTTAGCTGACATATCTTCAACAAAAATTTTAAGAGTATTACTAGCTCTTGGAGAGAGGGTAGAACTACTATCCATAATCCCTACTAATATAATATTCTCTCCGTTCTCTATACCTGGATTAATCCCTATCCCTCCCTTAGCACCTTCGTAGATATTACCACTAGGATCTATTAGGTAATTGTAAGGTATATCATTAAGATTTAATCTTGTGACACTGTAATAATAAAGTAACTTTATCCATTCTCTTGGGTTATCATTTAGTTTACTATTAAATCCATTAAACTGAGAGATATATATTGCCTTTGGAGAAGAATACATATCTATCTGTTCAGAGAGAGATTCATCAATGTCTATCTCCTCTCTCTTGATTATCTCTGATGCACGAGAGAGGGAAGGAAATACAGTACAAAAGAAGAGAAAGAGAAAGAAAATTTTTACATATTTATGCCTTTTCATGGGTATATTTTAACATAAATAGATGATGTCTCTAAGGGGTAAAATCCGGATTAGGAAACGGCTGGTCATGATATTCATCCTCTGACTCTAACTCTCTAGGCTTCTCTGTAAGATACGATGGGTTTATCGCACATACATACATATCTGTCTGTGACCATACCTTCTCTCCCTTTTCATTTACCAACCTGCCCTCTCCTTTAAGTATATATGTTGGCAATATATAGCCATTTGAGACATTGTTAAATTGATATGTAAATTCAATATCTTTTACAAAATACTCTTCAAGATTGAAAGAGGACGGTTCGGTATAATATCTATTCTCTACATCTCTGTGCTTTAGTAATTTAGGATATTTAGTATCTGAAAGTAGTTCCTCTACTTTTGAAAGAGGCATATTTTGAAAGAGAGTGATATTCTCATTCTTAATAAGAAGAAGAGTAAACTCTAGAATAGTTCCATCTCTATCTGTTTTTACAACAAAAGCATCTCCTCCTAGAGTAGGAGAACCGTATTCTATATCCTCTATCTGATATCTTCCTCTATACTCATGTCCATAATCAGTAGTATCTACTTCCTCAAGCTTTAATTTTTGAATATCAAAATATTGTGATAGGAATATTGTAATATCATCCTTATCTCTAATTGTCATATCAACCCTCAGTTCACTATCAGCCAAAAAGTATAGTAGTGCTTCATCAGGATTGTATGTAATTATGCCTCTTTGAGAGTAAAAAGATTGAGCCTCTGAGAAATCATACTTCTGCTCTATTGGGAAGTAGCTCTCTACAAATCTTAAAAAATCTTTCGTATTGTACTCCTCCACTTTAAATACAGCTCTTTTTGTTGGGATATCTACTCCTTTAGTCTTAAATTCTACCACTGTCTCATCTCTCTGTATCTCATAAGGGCTCTGTATCTTTTTTATTCTTCCAAATGATATAGAGTCACCCCCTTTCCTTGTCTTTATTAAAATAAGGATACCTAACAGAAGTACTAAGATTACGATAACTATTAATAATTTCCTATTTATAACAATATTAATATTCCTCATTATCCCTATTACAATTTTATTTACAACCTATTTCCATTTGATCTTCTACATCATCAAAACAAGATTTCCAATCTGTTCCAGGTTTACAAAATGACGCATAAATCATTCCTTGTCTACCGAGTGCTTTACACTTGCTGACCGTTGGTCCAATCTCTGTTGCTTTTACACACTCTTTCGTTGAGTTTAAGGTGAAGTTGTATCCACCTGCATTATTCGAAATGTATTCAGCACCCCATTCTCTCATTTTCTCTCCTCCCCCACATGCAGACATCCAGTGAGTTAATTCATGCACAGACAATCTGATAAAATAATCGCAAGAAGTCCCCTTTTCGATTAAGCATGGATCACAAGTTACCTGTCCAGAAGTCATCGCATGACAATAATATCTACAATTATCAGTAAGTTCACTCCATACAAGCTTCATATTACTAATATCCATCTTAGATAGATGCCCATAAGTACTGATCATATGCTGCTTCGCCTTTTCAAATGCATCCTCATATGTTTCATCTGGACCACAACTAACTCCAATAGGAACAGGAGGGTAAGGCTCTCCTGGGATACCTGGAGAATCTCCTCCTTGTGGCCAAGTTGGCAAGCTCTGAGTACAAGAATTGATTATACTGTAAATAAATTCTAACTCTCTAATATATCTATCTATCTCACTTTCTTGGAAACTATCTGCTGGTTCACAAGTACCAAACCAATAGTAAGAGATGAAATTCCGCAGAGAATGGTTGGGACACATGGAACGAACAATATTAGGGTATGGAAGCCAGTAAGTTATCTGTGCATTAAAATCATTCTTTGGAACATCTGCTCTCCCATGGATGCCCCAGTCTTCAATAGGATAGTCAAACGAACAGTAATCACTCGCTGCAGACTCGTGTATCCATATTGCTATAGTAAATATCGGGTCAGCTCCACTATTGAGCGCTCTACGAACAACATCACCAAGACATCGTTCTACATTTGAAGTTGATTCTGCTTCAGATTTACCTGTCCAAATTTTTGCCAAGCGGATTGTCTCAGGTACATTGAGACAGGGTACTTCAGGAACGGGCAGATTTGGGACACAATTAGCATCGCAATCAAATAATTCAGGCTCACCTATTCCATAGTCATAGGCATTACATACTACAACAGACCCTGGACTAGCATTAGAATACGAGTAGTTTTGGTTGTTAAACTTTGCGACTGAATTACTTGCTGATGAAACAACCACTAACACCAAACCTATTATACCTAAGAACAAAATATAGAGGAGTTGTGTTTGGAACTTAACAATAGCTGTCCCTATCCTTATTGTTAACTTCCCAACAACCCATATAACCTCTGTAGCAACCCATGTAATAGCAAATGTGAGAATTGCAGCTGGGCCACCAGTCAGACCAATTGCTCCTGCAATTGAAGATGCAATCCCTTGTATTAAAGTTTTTACAGAGCCTTTTACTACAAACTGACCTAATAACTTACTAGCTCCATGCTTAATTATCCACTCCCTAAGCACTTTGTTCTGCATAATCTTCCTAACTATCATCCTTCTTAATTCTTTGGTTTTCTCTAAAATCATCTTTGCTACCTGTTTTTGCAAACGAGCTATCTTACTGAAAGTATCTGTTAATCCTCTAAGCGTTTTCGTACTTTTTAGTAATGATTCAATTTTTGCTAACTGTTCTGGAGTTAGTGTCTTGTTAATATTCTTTAACTCTATCTTCTTCATTACCATCTCTATATTCTTCTCTAAATCAACCAAGGCACCATTCTTAAACAGATCATCTAGTAGCCCAATAATCTCTTCTGGTTTATCAATACCACCTAACATACCTTTTACGCTTTCCACTCTCTTATGAGTTAACCATGCAAACCCTTCTCCAGTAACTAGAGTACGTACCCATGTCTTTGGGTTTGCATAGTACAGTGTTTCACCAATCTCATTATATGCATTAAGCATATCTTTCCCTGCAAAACGCTTAGCTACTACAAAATCGACCTTTTTCCCCACTTCACCAAGTTTAGTATTAAGAACAGGATTTAATATCTTGTTCTTTCTATTATCAAAAAAAGATTGATCCCATATACTTTTCAAAGGATTAACTCCCTCTCCTGCCCAAACACTCTTAACAGAAGCTAGATACCCTTCCCACTGACCAACTTTACCAATAAAGGTATTTGTTCCAAGTACATTAGAGAGCCTCCGTACCTGTTTCATTTCAAGCTTTAACTCACCCTTCCTCTTAGGGTCGGTAGTCGATGCCAATTCTTTTCTCAAAGAAGTCAGTTTATCACTAATTGCATTCCTATTTGATTCAAGCATAATCAGTGTCCTCTCATAAAGAGCTCTATTCTCACCAGTTGAAGTATTAATCTCCTCTACTAGATTATTTCTTTCTAATGACCTATATAGGCTTGGATCAAAGATATTTATTGTGTCATGTTCTTTAAATTGCTTGTTTGTAATAGAGATACTCCCCGCCTCTTTGGGAATCTTACTACCTCGTGTTACTTTCCCAAATTTCTTAGCAACTTCTACTCCATATCTATTTGCTAAATACCTCTGAATTTCAGCCTTAGCAAATCCTTCTTTATCTACATTATCCCTATCAGCAAGAGATGAAAGCTTCCGTCTTTCCTGATTCCTCTGTTGCAAATCCATCGTTTTATACCTAGACCCCACAACCCTCTCAGCTAATTGATCTAGAGGATCAAGTTCTCCGGATAAAATCCTAACAAACTCCGTTTTATCGCGTGAATCAAGATTCTTCCAACCTTCTTTACCAAATGTCCCTCTACCAAGTAAGTCAGAGGCTCTCTCTGCCATAAAATCTAAATGGGTCTCATGTTTAATTCTGAAAACATCCTGTCCAAAAGCGAGCGGAGGTTTTTTTACTCCTGAACCAAGAAGATCATCTTTTGATTCTACATACTGACCCAATGCCCTAGCTATTTTGTAACTCTCTCCTCTCTTGTCCGCAACCATGCTCCCTAGAGATGCTTTCAATACTTCTTTGTTACCAAAGTCACGTGCCCAAGCAGTTGTCATAAATGAACTTAATGTGCCACCAAGGTATAGAGCTGCTTGGGCATTCCTTATACTTTTTGCTCTTTTATGTGCTGCATTTACAAAACCCTTTGGATCCTTAAAAAGTTTTGTGATATTACTAGTTGTTATTTTGAAACCACCGAACTCATCTATAGGTATATTAATAAGGTCAGTTTCCAGAGCATCCCATACCTCTTTAGGAGCAGTTGATGAAATGAATACTCCTGGAGCTGATAATACTGTAAGGATATCTTCTACTACTGCTTCATTCCCAGGAGCAGAAACATACTCTTTTTCAGGGATAATCCGTTTTCTTTTCTCTGGCTGTTTTTTTGCTTCTCCGAATATGAAGTCGAATATACCTCCAATCACATCGTAATTATCTTGGTTTCTGTT
>JAAZIL010000092.1 GCA_012800885.1 Candidatus Dojkabacteria bacterium | reverse complement strand
TATCAGTACTGAGTTGAGATACAGAGCTTTCTAATTTACTAATTTGTATTTTGTTTATTGATACAGGGAATACGACTAAAGAAAGCAACATTATTATTGATATAGTGACGAGTATCTCAAAGTGTGAGTAACCTTTTAAGTTGTATTTTTTTTTCTTCTTACGCATTTATAGTACCCATTAGTTGATAAATTGGCATTAGTATGGTTACACCAAGTAATCCAATTACCGCTCCCACTAAGATGAGAAGTAAGGGTTCAATAAATGTTACTATATTATTACTCATCTCAGTTACTTCATCAGAGTAATATTCATGTAGATACATAAGGTTGTCTTCTAGGGTACCGCTTACTTCTCCTACATCAACCATTTTAACAAAGGATCTATTAAAATACTTAGGATATTCTTCTAATGAAAGAGAGAGGTCTTTTCCATTTTCAATATGATTGTGTACAGATTGAAGAACTTCTGAGTAGATGTAATTACTTGTAGTTAATGCTGTAATACTTAGTGCTTTGGATAAGGGTATTCCACTAGCTAGTAATACACTTAGTGTTCTAGAGAAGGATGAGAGGATATTGCTCATAAAGAGTTTTTTGAGAATAGGGAAGTTTAATGCTAACCACCCTATAAATTTCTTCCCTGCCTTTGTTTTAAGAAAGATAGCTAGTAATACTACTGCAACTACAATACCTCCTAATATGTAATACCAATTACTCCTTATTCCTTGTGCTGCATTCATGATAAAGACAGTAAGGGGAGGTATATTCTCAAATACAGAGAAGAGAGCTTCTAATTTAGGAAGGACAAAGAAGATCATTCCAACAAACTCTGCTATTGTAAGAGACACAATGATTGCAGGGTATATGATGGCACCTCTCATTTTTTTTGCTAATTCCCACTCTTTTTTTATAGTATCTGCAATAAAGAGAAGATTATTCTCTAAAGAACCACCCATCTCTCCTGCTTCAACCACAGAGGCTACTGTTTCAGGGAATACTTTAGGAAAGAGTCTCATTGCTTCTGCTAGGGTAGAGCCTTTATCTATCTCTTCAGATATATATTTATATATTCTATTTAGATTAGGGTCACTTGATTGTTCAGATATTGTTTTAACTGTATCAGATAGAGGTATGCTTGCTTTAAGTAGTGCTGCAAGAGATTTTATTGATATTAGTAAATTAGATGTAGAAATAGAGAGCCTTTTAAGTTTTTTAAGCTCTTTAGCTCTTAATTCATCTTGGGTTATCTGTTTCTTACTCATTCTTTTATTGCTATTACTTTTACTAATTCCTTAATATCAATATCACCATTTTTTAATTTCTTAATACCGTCTTCTACCATTAGTTCAAAACCTTTCTTTTTAGCTACTGCCATTATTGCATCTGAGTTTGGGTTAGAGATTATTACATCCCTTATGTCTTTGTTTATGGATAATATTTCATATATTCCTATTCTACCTGAGTATCCTGTATTAAAGCACTCTTTACAACCTTCTGATCTGTACAATTTTCCTACATTAGCTAGTTGTTTCTGTATATCTGGTCTTAATTTAAGTATATCTTTGTACTCTTGATCTTTACTCGGGGTATATTCTTTTTTACAGTGTGTACATAGTCTTCTTGCTAATCTCTGAGTAACAACAATATTTAGTGTAGAGGCTACTAGAAAGGGTTCTATTCCCATGTCTATTAGTCTTGGTATTGTACTTACTGCATCATTAGCGTGTACTGTGGAGAGTACAAGGTGTCCTGTTAGGGCAGAGTTTACAGTAATTCTAGCTGTTTCTTTATCTCTTATCTCTCCTACCATGATGATATTAGGGTCTTGTCTTAGTATGGATCTTAGACCGTTAGCAAAGGTTAAATCACCTTTAGGGTTAATCTGTATATGGTTTACTCCACTAATACTGTACTCAACAGGGTCTTCGATAGTAGTAATGTTTACATCTTTTGTATTGAGTATTTTAAGAATAGAGTAGAGGGTAGTGGTTTTACCACTTCCTGTGGGTCCTGTAACTAGTATTAAGCCGTAGGGTTGTCTGTATGCTTTCTCTAGTTGTTCTAGATCTTCTTCTTCAAATCCTAGGTCTGTTAATCCAAAGGTTCTGTTTGCTTGAGAGAGCAATCTTACTACCACTTTTTCACCGTGAGTAACAGGGAGTATAGAGATACGGGCATCTACATTGTAGTAGTCATCTTCTCTATGTTTCTCTGGTTTAAGTTTATCAAAGAGGGAGGTTACACCACTTTCTTCTTCTTCAGGTTTATCTTTTTTCTCATCTTTAGATTCTTCTTTCTGTTCTGTTTCTTTAGGTTTCTCTTCCTGCTCAACTTCTTTAGATTCTTTTTCAGTTTCTTCTTTTTTAGGAGGGTCTATTGCATCTTTTTTAACAAGAAAAAGTATTTTACCATCTTGTGGTGCGAAGTGGATATCTGTTCTTAGTTTGGATCTGACTTTAATAATGAACAGGAGACTATCTTTTAAATCTTTTCCTATGGGTATTATATCTCTCAATACTCCATCTATTCTGTATCTTACTAGTAGGGTATTGTGTTCTTTAGATTCAATATGTATATCTGATGCTTTATTTCTTAATGCATCTATTATCAATGCATCTAAGAATTGAGATATATTTATTCTTTTTTTTGTAACATCATCTGTTAGTTGTAAAAGTTCAACCATAACAATGGAGATAGATAGTCTATCCTGTTCTATTTATATATTTTATTACTACCTAAGAGTAAGTGTTTATCTTTTTACTGCAATTCTCTTATTTTCTCCTTCTGCATCTGGAGCTTCAACCTGTATTCTTCCACTATCTCCTGCAATACAGATGGTGTATCCTGTCTCAGTTTCACTAGTTGAACTAGGATCTTTTGGAATAGCTACAAGAAAATCAGGGACTAATCTTTGTTCAAAGATAGAAGGGCTCGCCTCAGTTCCTACGGTAATCATTGTTGGACCTCCAGTAGCATCACATTTTGCAATAGAGACAGTCTCTGTATTGAAATCAGCAATTGTCTTGTTCTGTTCAGAAGTATACTGTGTTACTGCATTTAAAATCTGCATAACATCTGAACTCCTCTGTGCATTTCTTGCGTCTCTAAAGTTCTTTGCAGGGTTAATTGCAATAATGGTAATGGTAGCTAGGATAATAATTAATGCTACTACCACTAGGATCTCAATAAGTGAGAAACCTCTGTATTTCTTATCTTTCATAAATAAAGAAATAATGAATTTAAATAATTACATATAAAATATACATTTCTATACCCACTCTGTCAATTAAATAACAGACATACTCTCTAATATCCCATCTATTATTAAAAGATCATCCACTGTTACATCATTAGTAGAACCATAATCGTAAGAGTCTGCACTAGGACCAGAAGGAGGGAAGTACTTTAAACTATCAAAAGAAACTATTGAAGCTATACATGAAGGCTCAAAGAACTCATTACCCTCTACCGTGTCGTAGTTGTAGATTTTATCGATTCTTCTAAATGTTTTCCCTAACCAAACAAATTCAGTATATTCAGAATCACTGTAATCTACTATCTCTGTTGTATCTCCTGCTAACTCATTATCTTCTAGTATCTCTGCATAGTAATCAGGATTATCATCTTCAAACTTTGTATATATTGGGCACCCTGTAAAACCTATACCGTATATTGCTTGTAAGTAGAATACCTCTGTATCACCTTTAAATATTTTAATACCTGTTAAACCTGTAAAATCTCCATACTCCTTCGCTATATGTTCTGTACCCTCTCCATCGTAGTACTCTACAATACTCCAACCTAGAGGTAGCTGTGCAGAGATGGTATCTCCAGTAAAGAGTGTTAATTTCTCTTCTGTCTCAATCTCTTCCTGCTGGGTATCTTCCTCTATCTCTTCTTCTGTTAGCCCTAGGTGTTGGAATAATCCGAGGTTCTTAAAGGCGAAGTATGTGCAGAAACAACCTAAAAGGATAGCTATTAATACCACCCACCATTTAGGAGCTTTTCTCTTTACCTCCATTTTGCTAGCTGTATTCTCTGCTACAACTTGCTCTACCAAGTTTTGAGTATCTTGGTTTTCTTCTCTCTCTTGCATAGATATTTATTATTAAATTAAATATTTTCCTCTTGTTCCTTCTCAGAAGGAACATCTACATCCTCTATACACTCTCTCTCTGTACATATTATCTCTCCTGTATGACAGAAGCATGTATTACAGCCATCTAAAGATTCAAAGGTTTCTTTATCTGCATATGCCCATCCTCCGTATTCACATCTAGGAGGTTGTTTGTTAGGAAGTATGTTAGAGGTGTAGTAGATGTAACTAACCAACCCTATTACAATTGTAGCTAGTGTTACAGAGAGTCCATATCCAAAAGTTTTGTTTTTCTCTTCCATACGGGTAGTAATTAATTGATATGTATAGTATACAGTTATTGCTCTACAGTTTACCAGAGAGTATATCTTTCAAGCTCTCTACACTGTTGTATATATGTCTCCTTGAGAGAGCGTGTAATCTAGAGGGAGAGTGATCTATATCTTTACCACAACTTAATCCGATTAAGTAGTCTCCTTGAGGGAGATATCTGTATGTATTTCTATTCGCTACACACCCAGGGTAAGCAATGGAGTATATCTCTTTACCAGTTATTTTTTCTAAAGTATGTTTACTTCCAACAATTTCAGTATAGAGTTTGTTAGCACTTCTTGTTCTACTTAAATCTGCATGTGTAGCAGAGTGAGAATCTATTATCATTCCTCCTACTGCCATCTCTTGTAAGTGTTCAATGCTAATTAATTTCTTGTTAGAGATTATGTAGAATATTCCTGTAAAGCCATATTTTTTTAATAGAGGATATGCATTTGTATAGTTATTGCTATTCCCATCATCGAATGTAAGCATAATACTTTTCTGTGATGGATTCTCTCCTTTTTTTGCAAGATTGTATAGCTCTTTAGGTGTAATACTCTTGTAATTCTTTTTAACAAGATATGCTAGTTGTTGTTCAAATATCTCTGGTGTAACATAGAGACTCTTTGCAAAATCAGAACCAGATTCTGGTACTTCCTCTATATGGTGGTACATAAGGATGGGTACTCTTGTAGTACCAACTGTTTGTTGAGTAGGAGCTATATCATAGTCACTGTAGAAATTGTTATCATCTATTTCAAACTGTTCTGTAATATATATTGGGTAGGTGTATAGCTTGTCTTTAACTACAGATATTTTCCAGTAGAGTTCTCCTTCTCTATCTAGTATTGGATTGTATATGATATGTTTTAATTCTTTAGATAGTCTGTTTTTAGTATTAATATCATTATCTATTTGAGAATAAGCAACTATGTTGTTTAAGAAATTTTGTAATTGTCCTATCTTCTTTGTAAAAACTTTTACTACTCTTACTCTTTGGTAAGCCTGGTTAATAC
>JAAZIL010000091.1 GCA_012800885.1 Candidatus Dojkabacteria bacterium | reverse complement strand
CTATTCCTTTCTCTCTGTTTATATATTCTATCTCCTCTCTAAGGAGATATTAAAAAAAGAGTGGATGAGAGTTTTAGCTGTATTCTTTTTAACAAATACTTTGATGTTTCAGTTTCTCTCTTCTTCAATTAATTATGATAATTTAGGGAACTTATTCTGTATTTTAAGTGTTTATTTTTTTACTAAATTTGTTAAGAGTAAGATTAATGTTAAATACCTCCTGTATATGCTTCTTTTTATTGGGTTAGGAGGTATAACTAAATACACCACTCTTCCTCTCTCCTTTATTTTAATTATACTCTCAGGTGTAGAGATGTACTTTAGAAGAGAGGAGTTTAAAAGTATTAGAAAGGGTAAAGGCTTACTTCTTCTTATTCCAGTACTGATACTTCTCTGTTTGAATATTGGGATATACGGTGTGAATTTGGTTAAATACGGTTCTTTGGAGCCTAATTGCAATCAGATACTTACTCATGAGCAGTGTTTAGAAAACGGTGTATATTACAGAGATAATATAGAGAGGCCGAGTATTAATATAGGGGGTATATCTGATATATTTACATTAATTAAAACAGGAAAGCGGATAGATCCGGTAAGATATCTTTGGTATTGGTCTGTTAATTTGGTAAGTAAGATATATGGAATAATGGGAGATAGTAGTTTGTACATGCCTAAAATATTCCCTTACCTTTTTATAGGGCTTTTTGCAGTGGTGGTAGTAGTAGGTATTTTAAATAGAAGAAAGTGGGATAAAGCAGATATCTATTTATTATTAATTTCTCTTTTCTATGCTTCTATACTCTTTTTTGTACAAAATTACAGCATGTATTTAAGAAAAAATCATATGTATCTTGCCCTACAGGGTCGATATCTATTCCCTGTATTACCAATGATATATATATTAGTTTCTAAATCCCTATCTTTTATTAAAAATAATCGTTTGAGATATATACTGATAGGTATGTTTGTTCTACTATTTCTGTACAGTAATATTCCTTTCTTTTTCCTTAATGTAGAGAGTTGGTGGTTTGGGGTAAATTTCTAACAACCAGAGGAGTTATACTGGTGCTTAGTCTGTAAGTATAGTATTAATACAATGTATACTTATCTCTTAATATATATTAATATTAGATATGAAAAAACATAAATTTCTTTTAATTGGAGTTCTCTTTCTCTCTCTTCTACTTGCCCTTTCTATTTACCTTTTTAGAATTAGAAAGTCTGCTTCTGATACCTTTACTCCTAATACTCCAGAGATAGATAAATTGGTTAATATCACACAGGCAGAGGTATCTGCTTTTGTATTTGTAACACAAGAGAGTATAGATAATTATAGATTACATGTTAATTTTACTCCTTTTCTAAGTTTAGATGTTGGTGAGAAAAAGATTAAGAGTTTTGTATTACGAAATTTTAAAAAGGAGAGTAAAGTTGGTGATTTATTGTTGATACACCCTACACAGTTATCTATAGAAACACCTTCAAGGACTTTCCTCTTTACTCCAACAGGTAAGGCCATGTTGGCAGATGATATATATTCGGAAGGTAATACAATTGCATATGAAGTAGTTGAAGAGGTTAGTAAATATAATGAGATACTAGATAAGGGTGTTCTTACTCCTTACTTTGGTGTTATACAGAAAGATATCGGTACAGTAAATTATGCTGAGATAAAGGAGGAAGAAGAGACTTTTGATAGTAGTAAGTATATTGAGTATGCTCAAATGTCATACGGTGATTTGAATAGTGATTTCTCTTTTGAAGTTGTAATAGAGTTTAGTGATGGTACCGTCTATATGAAGAGATTCATTCTAACTATAGAGGGAGAGATTTTTGCTGAAGAGACATCTCCTCTATTTAATTTTCAACTGGAGTAGTGTCGATTAAGTTATACTTTATCTTTAATTTAAGAACTCTTAGTACTTTCTCATCTATAATGCTCTCCTCTATCTCTTGAGTAATTACTGATTGTAATATACACTCGTATACTTCGTTTTGTATCTCTAGATTCCCACTATATATTAATATATCATTACCAGCTAGTAGGGCTTGTTTTGCAATATTACAGTGAGTATCTATCTCTTCGATACTTTTCATCAGCATATCATCACTGATTACAACTCCTTTGTAGCCTAGGTTTCTTCTTAATCTGTTTCCAATTATCTCGTGTGACAAGGTGCTAGGATATTTATCAATTTTAGGAAGAAGAATATGTCCAGTCATAATCATATCTACTTCAGCCCTTTTAACAATATCTTTAAAAGTATATATATACTCCTCCCACTCTGAATCAGATATGGATAGTGTAGGCAAAGTCTTATGAGAATCAATATGAGTATTACTATGTCCAGGGTAGTGTTTTATCGTTGAGATAATTCCTGCATCTTGATACCCTAGTATAGAGGCTATACCTAGCTTACTTACTTTATCAGTATCACCATTGAATACTCTGTTGTACATAAATGCTTTACTGTCCGTACAATATTCAACTACTGGTGCAAAATTGGTGTTAATTCCTAACTCTTTTAGTAAAGTAGCTCTTTCTTTTGCTATCTCTCTAGCTTCTTCTTCATCTCTAATCTCTCTCTGTGATTTTGTTAATGCAATACTACCTTTAAGCCTTGAAACAACACCTCCTTCTTGATCTATAGCAACAAGTATACCGTTACTACCCCACTTTTTAATATCTTTATTTAGTTTTTTGACTTGATTATTATTTATAATATTGTGTCCATAAAGTAGTACTCCGCCTACCTCTTTCCG
>JAAZIL010000090.1 GCA_012800885.1 Candidatus Dojkabacteria bacterium | reverse complement strand
GATAGATAGTGATCGGAGTAACAGTAATGGTTCTAATCTATCTAGGTTGTCTAACTCTTGGATCTTTAAAATTATTGCTATTGCTATCTCTTCCTTTTTCCTTTTCTCTACATATAATTCTGTAATGAATACTCTTCAGAAGAGAAAAATCTTAGATAAAGCAGAGAGAGAGGTGGAGGAGTTAAGAATTTCTAATCTATACCTCTCAATACAGATAAAAGATATGTCTTCAGACAAGTATTTAGAGAAAGAGGCTAGAGATAGGTTAAATTTTGGTGGTAAAGATGAAGTTGTTTTCGTAATACCAGATAATACTGTAGAGTTAGCTAAGAAGGAGGTTGAAGAGATACTTACTCCTGAGTTAGAGAGTGTACATAAATCTGGGAGTAATATACATGAATGGTTTCAGTTTGTAGTTAAAGGAATTTGAATTAGCCAAGGTATTGGAGTATAATCACTTCCAGATATCGCGGGGTAGAGCAGTGGCAGCTCGTCAGGCTCATAACCTGAAGGTCGTTGGTTCGAATCCAACCCCCGCAACCACTATTTCTGTATGTACTTTCCTTTATCTGTTTCCTCCTATATATTTACCTTCATCCTAGAATGAAATATGCATATGTGATAGAATTGCCCTATTGCTTAATTATTATTTTCTTACTATGCCATTAACAGATCAACCAGTAAAAGGGATGTACATTAAAGATGAGGGAAGATATTTCTTTTTACAAGACCGTATGCTTAAAACACAAGGAAGACAGGGAGGATTAATTACAATGAAGTTAAAGGCATTAGATAATGGCCAAGTTGTTAGTAAGACAATAAAGTCGGGAACTAAAGTAGAATTTATCAATCCTACTACTCAACAAGTTCAATATATGTATAGAGATGATTCGTATCTCTACTTTATGAATATGGAAACTTTTGAGACTATGAGTATCTACAAGGATATAGTGGGAGAGTATGCTAAATATCTTAAAGAAGGAGAAAATATCTTAGTATTAATGTATGAAGGACAAATACTTAGTATTACAGAGAATCCGAGTGTGATATTAGAAATAACTAAGACAGATGATGCAGTTAAAGGGAATACTGCGAATGCTGCAACCAAATTGGCTACTGTAGAGACAGGATATCAGTTACAAACACCTCTCTTTGTTAAGGAGGGTGACAAGATAAAGATAAATACTCAAACGGGAGAGTATATCGGTAAAGCAAATTAGCAGGTATTTTTGGTATAATACGATAGATAGAAGGTGGGGTAGCTCAGTTGGTTAGAGCATGGGATTCATAAACCCAAGGTCGGCGGTTCAATTCCGCCTCCCACTATATTTTCATTTTAGATAGGAACTGTTATGACAAAAGAGAAGCAGAGTGAACAGAGAGGAGGGAATATTGTAAGGTTAAAACCGAAGAAGAAACCTTCTGTTGTTACAAATGTAATTGTATTTGTGATAGTTTCATTGTTTCTTACGATAGGGATTAATTATGTTTTAAAAGATAGTACTAAAGGAGAAGAGGTTTCTCTAAGTGATATCATAGTATATATCTCTGAGAAAAAATATGAAGAGATAGTTCTGAGAGATGATATAGTATATATTACTCGGAAAGAGGAGAGGGATGGTAAAGAGATAATAGTGAAGAAGTATGCTCTCTTACCACACGGTTCTAACTTCTACTCCATACTAGCTGATGCAGAGATTGATATTAAAGAGTTACAGAATGATTTCTATCAACCTAGATTAGGTATTACGATAGGAGATATACTCTCTTTTGTTTTTGTAGGTGCTGGTTTAGTTCTCCTCTACATCTTAATTAAGAATATGCAGCAGTCTGGAGGGAAAATAATGGATTTTGGACAGAGTAAAGCTAGATTACTTTTTGGGAAAAAGACAGGTATTACATTTGAAGATGTTGCTGGTATAGATGAAGTGAAAGAAGAATTAACAGAGATAGTAGACTTTTTGAAACACCCTAAGAAGTATTTGAATATTGGAGCAAGAATACCTAAAGGTGTACTCCTTGCAGGTGCTCCTGGTACAGGTAAGACACTTTTGGCAAGGGCTGTAGCAGGTGAGGCAGGTGTACCCTTCTTCCATACCTCAGGTTCTGAATTTGAAGAGATGTTAGTTGGCGCAGGTGCATCGAGAGTAAGAGATCTGTTTAACAAGGCTAGAAGGACAACACCTTGTATCATCTTTATTGACGAGATAGATGCTGTTGCTAAGAAGAGAGGTACAGTACTTCATTCTGGTGCTGGAGAACAGACACTAAATCAGATATTAGTGGAGATGGATGGTCTAGAGAGTAGAGAGAATGTCATTATACTTGCTGCTACAAACAGACCTGATGTTCTGGATCCTGCTATTCTAAGGCCAGGGAGATTTGATAGAACAGTTGTTGTGCCTATGCCAGATTATCAAGGTAGGGTAGAGATTATTAAAGTACATTCAAAGAGTAAAAAATTTGAAGATGGTATAGATTTAGATACACTTGCTAAAAAAACAATAGGATACTCTGGTGCTGATTTAGAGAATCTTTTAAATGAGGCCGCAATTATGGCTGCTAAAGATGGAAGAAAAAAGATAGCACAGGAGGATCTACTAGAGTCATATCTTAAAGTAAAGCTTGGGAGAAAGAGAAAAGGAGCAGGAGATGAAGATGATATTAAGGTAACAGCATATCATGAAGCAGGGCATGCAATAGTTGCGAAGTTTACAGAGTATGCTACGCCAGTAGAACAGGTATCAATAATTCCAAGAGGTATGGCGGGTGGTGTTACTGTGTATCTTCCTGAGGATGATAAGAAGCATGTATTTAAAGATCAACTTCTAGCTAATTTAAGATCTGCCGTAGGAGGTAGAGCAGCAGAAGAGGTCTTTATTGGAAGAATTAGTACAGGTGCTTCTGCAGATATTGATGCAGCTACCTCTGTAGCTAAAGAGATGATTACTCAGTACGGTATGTCAGAGGATTTAGGAATGGTAAAGTATGGAGAGATGGAAGAGACAAGGCATTTGGGATATATGTATGGTGGGGGTAGAGATTTTAGTGAGAAGTATGCAGAGATGATAGATTCTGAGATAAAGGAATTAATAGATAGTGCTTACAGGGATGCTAAAAAGATTTTGTCCGAAAAGAAAGAGTATGTAGAGAAGCTGGTAGAGATGCTTCTTGAGAAGGAGGTAGTAACAAAGGATGAATTTGAAAGTATCTTTACGAAGTGATTGTTTAACCTCTTCATGTTTAGTAGAATAGAGTATGGTAAAGGATAATGGTAGAGATGTTTTTTTAGCTATTGATGCTAATGCAATAATACATAGAGCTTTTCATGCATATCCACCTTCACTGCAAACAGCAGAGGGGGTACAGGTAAACGCTGTTTACGGTTTTACGGTCATGTTGCTTGAGTCATTGAAGATATTCGGACCTAAGTATGTACTCTGTGCTATGGATACACACGCTCCTACATTCAGGCACGAGGTGTATACGGAGTACAAAGCTACTAGAAAACCTACAGATTTGTCACTGATAGATCAATTCCCTTTGGTAGAAGAGATTCTTAAAGCTTTTAATATTCCTTTAATAAAGAAAGATGGGTATGAAGCAGATGATATCCTCGGTACGATCTCTTCATATGTTGCTGATGGAGTGTGGAGTAGTGAGAATGTGGATCTATACATACTAAGTGGAGACAGAGACCTTTTACAATTAATTGGGAATAATATCTATGTTTGTTTACCTAACGGTAGTTTTAGAAATATAGAAGTATATGATAAGGATTTTACATTCCAGAAATATGGTTACTATCCTGAACAGGTAGTTGATTACAAAGCTATGGTTGGAGACCCTTCAGATAATATACCAGGTGTAAAAGGGATAGGTCATAAAACAGCAGTAGATCTCTTACAGAGATTTAATAATTTAGAGGGAATATACAGGAATATTAATGAGATAGGAGGAAGATCTCAGAAATTGTTAACAGAGGGTGTTGAACAGGCAGAATTTAGTAAACAGTTAGCTACAATTGAGAAAGATGTGGGTTTAGATATATATCTAACAGATTGTTTACTTAAGGATTTAGATAGAAAACTTCTGAATTTTACTTTTAAAAAGTATGCATTTAAATCCTTAGTAGGTAGGTTAGATGATATCTTTGGTAAACATTTTACAGAACCGAATATATCTCAACTGGATATGTTTAAAGGTAGTAATCAAGACTTCAAATGGTCTCCAATAGAAGATTTAAAGGATTTAATTAAACAGAGTCAGAAGCTAAAGGTTGTGTATGTTAATGAAGATGAATCATACGATACAACCCCATATATCTTTGTGGGTGGAGTGATGAGAAATGGTGCTATGAAGGAGTTAGTTACTAGGGAACTACATATATTATCTTTGCTAGAAGGTAAGGAGGTAGTATTTTACAACTTCGAAGAGTTAGTGACTCATAATGAGGATATCTCTATCGGTATTGTAAAGACCTTCTATGATGTACTACTTGCTGAGCATTTAACACACTC
>JAAZIL010000008.1 GCA_012800885.1 Candidatus Dojkabacteria bacterium | reverse complement strand
TTAGATCAGATTGATGTAGTTCTATTGGATTTAATGATGCCTGGTGTAGATGGATTAGAGGTGTTAAAAACTGTAAAGAATAATGAGGAGAAATATGGGAAAATGCCGATAATAGTTTTAACAAATATGACAAGTGAGCCGATTGTAAAAGAGGCATTTGATATAGGAGCTACTTCTTATTTAGTTAAAACAGATTTGGATTATGAGGGATTAATTAAAGAGTTGAGTAAATTCTTTAGTTAAGCTATAAACTGCTTAAATTAAATCTATTAATACAGTGAAAAAGGAAGAAAAGAGGAGGAAAAATATCCTTAGCTATATTGCACTTAGTTTACTTCCCTTACTTATGATATTTCTCTCCATTTGGTTAGGACTTTCATATTTGACAATGAAGAGTGATAGTCCCTATGTTGCATTAATGATAGATTTTAAGGGGAATTCTCTTGCTGAGAAGGTAAAGGCTGATTTTCCTAAGAAAGAGAAGAACTCATTAACATACAGTTTCCCTGTAATTTTAGAGCAGTATACAGAAACAGATGATGAATATACATTTGTTGGTATCCCCTACAATTACAGTTTCTATTATGAATCTAGAGACGAAGTAAGATTTGAGTATACTCTTCCAAAGAGTAAAGGACAGCTTGATTCAACTGGTATTGGACCAAACGCTCCTCTTGTTATTTCTCTTAAATATAGGCTAGAGAATAATTTTGAGTCATTTAAGGATTACTCTTTATGTGCGTTGAAGAAATTTTACTCAGGTCTTTTTAAACTATCTAGCCCATGTACTGATGGTAATTGTCTTGTTCAGAGAGATGTAATTGAATGGTCAGTTGAAACTAAGGATAAAGATTCTGTTGCAAAGGCAGAATACTTTAATAATTATGATATAGATGCTTTAATAAGAGGTTTATTCAACTTCTATATTACAGATGACTTGGGTTACTTTAAAGGAGATTCTTTTAAGTTGAGATCAACTCAGGGATCCATGTTAGATGATAGATTTACATTTGATTCTGTTTTTGTTGAGCCATCCGGAGTTTTACCAGGAGATAGTTCCACTACGATGTGGATGCTTTCTGGCATATCTGGTATCTATTCTAAAACTTATACTCAATATGATGATATAGACTTGATTGCATATATGGAGACAGTCTCTTCTCTAGCTTCTGAGGAATTTACTCAAATGTATCTGGTTTGTCAGGTGGGATATGATACAGTCCAAAACTTAGAGGGATGTAATTCTAGTAGTTGTGAAAATATTAAAAAGTTCGCATATAATCAATGTAAAGAATCATTGGAGACCTCTCTTTCATTGTATGACTCATATATAGAGGAGTATCATGGATATCATGATACTGGGAGTGGGAATGTGTTTCTGTGGACACTGCCCTCTGAGATGATCTATTTTAATAAAATTGTAGAGGCTCTTAATTTAAATAGTCCTAGATATTCTAAGAATGATATTGTCTCATATAATACTAAAGCAGAAGCTTTAGATGAGCAGAGGCAAACAGTTGTTGTTGATTGTCATCTTCTAAAGAATGCAGAAGAGATGTATTCAGTGTATAAGGATGTAACTTATTTAAATAAGGCTGATAAGATAATTTCAGGACTTCCTAATTTTGAAGACCTCTGTGATGGGATTGTCAGGGATGGATTCTGTTCCTTACCGATTTCAAGAAAAATAGTGTGTGCCGATGCTATTATGTATAGAGATAGAGGTGTTGCCTTGGATATTATTTATGATTTATTTTATAGACACTACTTTGAAAGTCCCTCTTCTTTCCCTTTGACAGCTTATGAGAGTTTTAGAAGAGATTACCCTCGAAGTGATACAGAAGGTACACTGCTTGATGAGTATGGTTATCTATCTACTAGGAGAGAAATAGGTGGTTCTGATGAAGGTCTGTCGATAAGTCTGTTGTCAGATATGATAGATTCTTATTATTTTATTAATCTTTTATTTAAGAATATAAATGAAAAATAGACAACTCAAAACGGCTTTCTTTATATTAATCCTTCCATTTTTAATCTTTGTTTTTGCTTTTTTACTTAGAGTAGGAGTTTTTGCATGGGAAGGTTGTTGTACACCGTCATATCCGGGTGAGTTCACAGGGACTTGGTGGAACAATTGTTGTTATACTGCTCGTAAGGGTGATCCAAGGAACTGTTGTTCTGTTAAGGATGCAGATAAATCAAAATGTCGTGATGATCAAATTATACCCTGTGAGAACTGTGAAAACGGCGGTGATGACGAAGATCCTGGTACTCCAACACCTCCTCCTTGGTGTACTCGATGTACTCTCCCTGCTTGTCCGAATCCTCCTCTCTCGGCTTCAGGGAAAAACGAGTATAAGTTAAAGGATTTCTTTGTTTGTACTG
>JAAZIL010000089.1 GCA_012800885.1 Candidatus Dojkabacteria bacterium | reverse complement strand
TTAAAATTTTTACTACTACCCCAAGTATTTTTAAATAACTCAAGATGTTTCTTAAATAATCTGTATCTCTCCTTCTGTGAAATATTATCTTGTTCTGAGAAAAACCATGGGTTAGATATTAATGCTCTACCAACCATTACTCCATCTACACAATATCGCTTCGAATACTCTTTTGTTTGTCTTAGAGAAGCTACATCTCCATTCCCAAATATCAATGTCTTTACACTCATCCTATCTCTTAATACAACACACCTCTTAATCATATCCCAATTAGCTGAGATACTGTTTTTCCCGATTGCCGTTCTCCCATGTATCGTTAAAACATCTAGGTTCTGATTAAGAAGAAATCTAATCCATTCAGTATCATAATCCCCCCATCCTAACCTTGTTTTAACAGAAACGGGTAATCCATTAGAACCTTCTTTTACACTACAAATTATATCCTTTACAAAGTCTCTTTCTTCATTAATTAAACCACTCCCAGCTCTTCTCTGTATAATCTTTTTTACTGAACAACCCATATTTATATCTATACCATCAAAACCTAATTTTTGAACAAATTTTGATGCCTTATAGAAATTATCCGGATTAATCCCCCAAAGTTGTGCAATAATGGGTTTCTCAGAATCACTATATCTCAATCTATGCACTATATTATCCCTACCTTCTGAATTAAGTCCCTCTACATTGACAAACTCTGTATAGAAGATGTCTGGACGCTTAACTGATGCAACAATCTGTCTAAATACTGTATCAGTAATATCCTCCATAGGAGCAAGAGAGATGATTGGTTTTTTGATTCTTTCATAAACACTCATAGTGATTAATTCTACCATACTTGTAATTCTTGAAATAATTACTAAATTACAATAGAATTGTGTATATCTCTGCTTAAATCATGTTACAAGAAAACATATTAACAAGTAGCGAGGACCAAAGAGTCCTAGGTGATACAAAAATTGATAGCACTGTGGCTATCATATTATTTTTGTTAAAGGATTTTTTCATCTGGTGGTACATTAAAATAACCCTCTGGCATCTAAAAGTATTGGGTAGACTCATCACCGTTGTAGATGATAATCTCTCACTATCTATTCTTATGAAGAATTTCTTCCTCCCATGGAGAAGAGATAGAATCTTTATCGGTTACATTTTTGGGATTGGAATAAAGATTATTTACTTACCGATAGCTATTATTATACTTACTCTGATTACTCTCTTTTATACTACCGTTATAATCCTCTGGTTAGCACTTCCTATCTCTACAGTTCTTTTTCTATTTTACTCAATCTGGGGAATACTATGGCAATAGATTACGGTTGGCAAAATAGGACGGTAATAGGAGTTCACTCTAAGGATGAAGATACTTTTTCAATAATAAAAGGAGACCTCCCAATATTAACCAAGGAATCAGAAGCTCTCTTTCTATTAACCAGAGACCAGTTTTTTACAATATCAACCCCTCAAATATCTAATGTTTTAGCAAATTACAAAAGATACAAATCTGTTCATAACACAGTCCGTTTAATAGCGAATATCTTACTAATTCCTGGCCTGTTTATAGCTCTTGCATATTTACTCAGACAATTAGGCATACTAGATAGTATACCTTTTGTAAAAGAATTTGTTTCAAGCAAGATAGCAGATATACTTTTTAGCTTATCAATACTAAATGTTTTAATCCTTTGGCATGATTATTACAAAGACAAAAGTAACCCTATAAGGCTACCAAAAACAGAAATAATTCCATCTAAAGATCTGGAAGATATCAGTATTAACGGTTTCAAATTCGGAAGGTATGCACATCTTGAAGCAATTCGTTTTGTAAATGATAGTACTATAGATTTAATATGCTCTTTTACAAAAAATAACCTCTTTAACATATCTAGTATATTTGCATATCTAATACAGACAGATGAATGTAAAGAGATATTTAAAAGAGCTAATATCTCAATTACACAAAGTACCTTCGTAGAAAATGATATTACAAAAGAGACAATACCTGATTACAACTATACCGCTATAAGGAGCTTCTTAATATATGCTCTTAATGAGGCCCTACTTACAGCTTCTAGTGAGGTTGAACCTAAACATCTACTTCTAGCTATGTTTACAATTTTCCCTGTATTAAAGAAGGTCTTACTCTCTCAGAACTGTTCTGTAGATATTCTAAGAGAAGTATTAAGATATCAATCATATGCATTAGAGAAGAGGAAGAAAGCTAACTACCTTAATCCTAATGTTCCATACTTTAGAAAAGGTGGTATTGCTAAGTCTTGGATATATGGATATACCTTTGTTTTGAGTAAATTCTCTCAAAATCTAAATGAATATATAGCGGAAGATAGAGATATATATGGAATAGGGCATGAGAGTGAAATTGATACCTTAATATCAGTGCTAGGGAAAACTTCTAATAAAAATGCCCTGTTTGTAGGAGAAGTAGGAGTAGGGAAGTCAAGCATTGTATTGGGTATTGCACAAAAAATTAATAGTGGTGATGTACCTCTTCAACTAAAAGATAAAAGGATAATACAATTAGATATAAATGGTTTAATTGCATACTCTTCCTCACAGAAAAACACAGAGATGGTTATCTCTAAAGCCATGAAAGAATTAGAAAATGCAGGGGACGTTATTCTCTACATAGATGAGATGCAAGAATTAGTACCAGCAAAAGCAGGAGAGAGCGGTCACTCTCTTGCTGGAATACTGCTACCATATATTGTTAATAGTAAATTCCCCATTCTCGGTAGTGTAAACTATGCTGATTACAGAAAGTACTTTTACAGTACTGAATCATTCAGACAATCATTCACTAATATTGAAATAAAGGAGATATCTGCAGTTGATGCTTTAGAGATACTTGAAACAAAGATTAACCAATTAGAAGAAAACTATCAAGTATATCTCACTTTCCCTGCACTAATTGCCACTGTTGAGTTGGCTCAACGATACAATAAGGAGAGAAAACTACCTAGCAGCGCTGTACAACTTGTTGAGTCTGTATGTTCTTGGGCACAGAGTAGTGGAGTAAAGATTGTAACAGAAGAACATGTTTCAAAAGTACTCTCTAATCAGAAAGGAATCTCAATTGGAAGTATCAATGTTGAAGAGAGTAGTAGAATAATGAAACTAGAAGAGAACATGAAGAAAAAGATAGTTGGTCAAGATGAAGCGATAATATCAATAGTAGAAGCATTAAGACGAGCTCATGTAGATATTAGGAATCCTAATAAACCAATAGCTGCATTTCTTTTTATGGGCCCTACAGGTGTAGGTAAAACTCATGTTGCTAAAATAGTTGCAGAAGAGTATTTCGGAGACCAAAAAAATATTATCAGAGTTGATATGTCGGAATACAAAGAACTAAACAGTATTTCAAAATTCTTAGGAGAGAAAGCAAGTGGTGATATATTAAGTGTTCCCTCGTTATCTCTTGTTGATAAGATTAAGAGCAATCCATACAGTATTGTACTTTTTGATGAGATTGAGAAAGCTCATCCCCAAATACTAGATCTATTTCTTCAATTATTTGATGAAGGTAGATTGACAAGTACAATTGGCGAAACCATAGATTTCACTCATAGCATTATTATCTGTACAAGTAATATAGGGAGTCCGCTACTACTTAGCTCTCTTACTAAGTCAGAAGTGCCCTGGGAAGACACAAAGAATAGGGTATTAATAGAGCTAAAGCAAACCCTTAAGCCTGAATTGTTTAACAGATTCGACAAGGTAATAGTCTTTCATCCACACGATTTACAAAACCTTGCTCGAATATCACAACTTCTACTGGAAGAACTTGCCAAAAGGTTAAGTGAGAAAAGCATCATCCTTAAATGGAGTGAGATTATTCCTCAATTAATTGCGAGTAAGGTTAATGAGCCAGGATTAGGTGCTAGGCCTCTAAAAAGATATATTCAAGATAATATTGAGAGTAACTTGGCTAAAGAGATACTGGAAGGACATATCTCTTCAGGCAGAGAGGTAGAGATAGAAGAGAGCTGGATACTATAATCCTTGCAAGAAAGGGTATATTGAAATATAATACGGAGGTTTAAAATAGTTTTAATATATATGGGAGCATTACCAAAAAGGAAAATATCTAAAGGAAGGAAAGGGAGAAGAAGAGCTCATAACTCATTGAAGAAACCCGCAATGGTTAAATGCCCAAAATGTGGCAAAGCTAAAAGAGCTCATTTTGTATGTGCTTTTTGTGGCTACTATGGAGATGGTAGTGAATTAAAGAAAAATAAATAATAGTTTCTTAAAATGAAAAAAGCAACTGACCCAAGACATCTCTCAAGGATATTAGCACTTCAATATCTATTCTCAAAAGATTTCGGTCATGGGATAGAAGGAATTGTAGATTTTAATACTAAGGATTTGACTGTTTTAGATGAGATTGATAAATATGATAAACAGTTATTTAACTCCTTAACAGATGGTGTCAGAGAGAAACAGACTCAGATAGATCAAACCATTACTCAATTCGCTCCTCAGTGGCCAATATCACAGATGAAGTTAGTTGATTTACAGATATTAAGAATGTCAATATATGAAGGTTTTCTCGAAAAAATCACACCTCCAAAAGTAGCAATAGATGAAGCCATAGAATTAGCAAAAGAATTTGGTGATGAAAGTAGTAGTAAATTTGTAAATGGTGTCTTAGGAGCAATATATGATATACATAAAGAGAATGAACAAGATTAATGAATTACAAGAAATAATAGGGATATCATTTAATAATCCTCTCCTTCTAAAGACTGCTCTAACACACTGCTCGTACATAAATGAGCATAAAAGTACAAATGAGCACAATGAAAGACTAGAGTTCTTGGGAGATGCAGTATTAGAATTAATAGTATCAGATTACCTATTTAGAGAATACCCTAAAAGGCCTGAAGGAGAACTTACAAGCTTTAGAGCCGCTTTAGTTAGAACAGAGAGTCTGGCTCATACCGCTAAAGAGTTAAATATTGGTAAGTATCTTCTTTTATCTAAAGGAGAAGAGAGAACAGGAGGAAGAGAGAAAGAATATCTGCTTGCTAATGCATACGAAGCTATCATCGGAGCTATTTACTTAGATCAAGGATATAGTGAGAGTAAACACTTCGTTTTAAACTCTTTAACAGGTAAACTATCAAATATCATAAAAAAAAGATTAGATATTGATAGTAAAACAAAAATACAAGAAATCTCTCAAGAGAAATACAAAATTACACCAGTATATGAAGTTATAAGTGAAGTAGGTCCTGATCATGAAAAGACCTTTACCGTAGTTGTAAAAATAGATGAGAAGATAATTGGAGAAGGTATCGGTCCTAGTAAACAGAAAGCAGAAGAGATGGCGGCAGCTGAAGGACTACAGTATCTAGAGAAGAAGTAATAACTTGAATATTAATATATCATCTGTTAAAATACCTCCGATATGCTGAAAATAAGATTGAAAAGAACAGGAAAAAAAGGACAACCTCATTACAGAATAGTAGTAATGGAGAGTCATAGATCACGAGATAGTAAAAGTATTGAAGAGATAGGATATTATAATCCTAGAAACGAACCTCCTACTTTTGAAATAGATAAAGAGAAGGCCAGCCAGTGGCTAAAGAAAGGTGCACAACCCACAGATACTGTTGCTCAATACCTCGTAAAACTAGGCCTTATAAAATCACTAAAAAGAGGTTCTACAAAACCAAATACTACTAAAAAAGAGAAAGAAGAGAAATAACCTCTTGCCTCTTTCCTAGTATTTTTTTTCTCTTACCTGTATAATTCCCCAAAGAAAGATTAATTTATACTAACTAAATCATGAAAGAATTACTTGAGAATATAGTAAAGGCTATTGTTAATCATCCAGAGGATGTAAGTATAGAGGAGAAGGAGAGTGTAGACTTTCCAGGGCTTACTATATTAACAATAGACGTAAATGAGAGTGACAAAGGGATTATAATCGGAAGGAAGGGAAGAACAATTAATTCAATCAGAGATATTGTAACAATTAGTGCTATTAGAAACGACAAGAGAGTTCGAGTAATACTTAAAGATGATAACAGAGAGGGATTTGATAACAAAGAGCAAGACATTGACATGTTATCAGATGAGATATAGCTAACTACATCGCTTCAGCCTTCTTCTTAAATATCTGAACAATATCTTCGTATTCAGTATATAATTGAAAAGGAGCATATATATCTGGTTTATCATCACTCTCAGAGAAATGATACCCACTCACGTTAAGTGATATTGACCATGTTTCTTCAAAACTATCAGTATCTTCTCTAATACTTACTTTCACACTCTCCAACCTAATCATATACGGAGAGATCTCTTGGACATCTTCTAAGAAAGCAACAACATTATCAAAATCTCCTCGATAAGAGAGGGGACCACTAACGGCATTTAAAGAATCTGAGCTAGATAAGCTCCCAACTGTCAGTGATTTCTCAGTAGCCAAGGTGTCGATGTAGTAGACGAAATTGGATACCAGTAGCACCTTAGGTATTACCTGCCTAGCAACTAATACATCTTCATTCATCTGTATTTCATCTAACGATTTTAGTTGCTTATGTAAATTCTCCATCTGTTCAATCTTTGCATTTACCTCTTTCATCTCCTCCACATATCCAAAAGCCGCCCTAACCATTGGGATGAACACAACAATAGATAGTACAATTAACAAAGCTCCTGAGGCAAGTGGAATAACTAGATCAGAGAGAGTTAACCGAGTTTGTTTAATCTTCCTGCTCATCGCTTTTGCTTGCCTTTGTTTTCTTTTACTTAATGCTCCTGCCTGTGACATATTACTCGTTACTAAAATATACTTTATTTAATTTACCCTCAAAGCTAAACCTCGTATCAATATCTGATTTAGATACTGATTTAAGATTAATCTCATCAATATTTTCATCAATACCGAACAGATACCATAAATACGCTATCTGTTCTAAACTTGGAGCAGAACCGGAAACCTTGTATATTAAGTCTTCTGTTATTTCAATACTACTATACATAATCTTCCCCCTTTTATTTGCTCTCTCTACAGCTGCTATATCTTTTAAATACTCAATAATATTTTTATGAGAGAAACTACCTTTTTTAAACTTCTCGTATATTTTTACTCTATCTAGAATAGCATTATTAGTAGATAACTTATCTATATCTTCATTTACTTTTCTTTCGATAGTAGAAAGAGCACTCTTCCTGCTATTTAAATGCATCTTTGAAATAATATTAAAGCCAACTATTCCAATTGCCATAGAAGCTAGCAAAATTATACTTAGCAGGGATCCAAAGTTAAATGTATCTTTTTTCTTTATCTTTATTTTCTCCTCTTTAGAGAGTGCTGGAATAAGGTTAAAACCCTCTCGACTTCGAGTTTTCTCTTCTACATGCTGAATAACAGGACTCTCTTGAGGTTGTTTACTCTGTTGAGTCTCCTCAATATTTTCTTGTTGTTCTTCCTCTACATTTTGTTTTTGTATTGTTTCGCTATTCATCTTTTAAGGCTAATCCTACTGCTACAGAGAATGAAGCCCCTGTTTTTAAAATTATATCTTTAAATTTACTATCTACCCTTATATTTAACCATGGATTTGCAATCTGTGCATTAACCCCTAGTGTTTTAGATACATATTCTGCTAAACCAGGCAGTAGGGCACCATCTCCATTTAATAAGTACTCAACTGGAGCTATACTCATTGTTTTGTTCTTGTAAAACTCCACACCTCTCCTAACCTCTATCATAATAGATTCTACAATAGGAGAGAGTATACTGTAAATCCTCCCTTCTAAAATATTTGGTGCTAGACCGTAATTCCTTTTAAATTGTTCAGCACGATTATAATCAAAATTAAATTTATTCATTATTGCTTGTGTCAATGAATCAGAACCTATTGATATACTCTGTGAAAAAACTAAGGCTCCATCTAACATAATACTCATATCTGTACTCTTTGCTCCAAGATCTAATACAACACAGTTCTTCCTTCTTGTTGCCCTATACATCGCCCTTCCAATAGCTACAGATTCTGTTTCAATAGCAATTAAATCTAAGTTAGCATACTTCGCAATATTCATATATATCTGAACAATTTTTTTAGGAGCTGCTACTAACAATACTCTAGGTGCATTTTTCTGTTCGTTAAAACCAATGGTAATATAGCTCATCTGTACATCTTGAATAGGTATAGGAATATACTGCTTAGCTTCATGATGTACTGCTCCTTTTATCTCTTCTGGTTTTACTCCTGGGAATTCTAAAAATCTAGTAAATACGGAAAACTCCGGTAATGCCATAACTACATTACTATTCTTCATACGTGAATTAGAATAGAGTAGTTTTAATGCTTCTCCTAACTTCTTCTGATCCTGTTTCTCTTCGCTATTTACAACACCTTTAGGTGTTAACTGACTACCTAAGTTAACTAATTGAGGTGAAGAAGCAATATTTTTCAATTCTACGGCTTTTACAGAGTATGTTCCAAAATCTACCCCTACATGATCCGGTAACTTAGCCATATATACTTGGACAGTTAAATTATGACTAATATAATGATAGCAGAAAACGAGAAAAGATTAAAATATGTTTTACTCTTTAAAACCTACTTCTGTCTTTTGAAGTGTTAAATAACCACCAAAAAGAGTTTTTGCTAAAACTCCATATTTAGGATGATAATCAACTGCTAGAAAAGGGAATAGTAATCTCTCCTGTAATCTTAAACTCCTTGTAATAGATGTACCTAATCTCGCATGATATCCTCCATTAATATATATACCATCTAGGATTGAACCTTCTTCCTTCCCTGTTTCAG
This sequence comes from Candidatus Dojkabacteria bacterium, assembly GCA_012800885.1. Classification (GTDB taxonomy): domain Bacteria; phylum Patescibacteriota; class Dojkabacteria; order SC72; family SC72; genus UBA5209. The sequence goes on along the minus strand of JAAZIL010000089.1, from coordinate 225 downwards.
ATTGAATTATCACCTTTCCATCACTGAGAATATATGCATGAATAGAATCATAAGCAAATACTCCGCCAATAGATGAGTTTTCACCCTCCTCAATTGTAACATTACCTTGTACAACAAATATACAAGCATCTTTATTTAAAGAATCAATCTTTACAGGAGGTCTTATAACTAAATTCCCTGATACAAAAATAACAGTATTATTAGAACAGATAAGATTATCTACTA
>JAAZIL010000088.1 GCA_012800885.1 Candidatus Dojkabacteria bacterium | reverse complement strand
GGTTAGAGCATCTGCCTGTCACGCAGAAGGTTGCGGGTTCGAGTCCCGTCCATTCCGCCATATCCCTTTGGTTGCTACAAGACCCGTCCACTATCTCTAGGAATGCTTTCTAGCATTGAGTTATTTTCTCTCAAATTGTTCTATTTTTGAAATTATAGCCTGGTGTATAAAAATACCCAATTTTGTGGTTAATGCTGGTATGATAATCTCTGTACGATTGATAATATCACTCTTATCTAAAGCTATGGCAAAATTACTCGTCTGTTCCCCTTAAGTATGCTGGGAGGTAAATAGTTTGATAGAATATATCAAATAGCAATATTTACTTCCCAGCAAGGATCTTTAAATATGGAAAATATAAAAAACATCACAAATAAAATTCTTAAAATGGCAAAGAGAGAACAATCTCTTAGAGAAAAGCTTCTTAAGACCAAAAGTGAAGAAGATTTCCAAATGGTTAAAGATGTAGATAAAATAAATAGAAAAGAATTCAAAAAAATATTTAAAGAAATAGGATATATTTCTTCTGAATATGGTAATGAGGTCCAACTAGCAGCTTTCCTAATAGTACAACATATGCCCAAGGAAGACACCTCTTTTATGAAACAGTATCTGTCCCTAATGAAAGATGATTTGGGAAATATCAATCCTTTAAATTATGCCCAATTGGTTGATAGGGTAAGAATATATGAGGGAAAAAATCAGTTATATGGTACACAATTTACATCTATAGAAGGCAAAAAGGATACATACAAATTACATAAGATCTTTAGTCAGGAGAAAGTGGATTTTAGAAGAAAAGAAATTGGGTTAGAGCCATTAAAACAATACCTCGCAAAAATATCTAGAGAAAGAAATATAACGATTCTAAGATAAAGTGTCTCTCTTGTTAGATCCCAAGTTCTAGATAGTCCTTTTCTTTTCTCGCCTGTGGAGACTCATGTGCCTCAAAACCTTTTGATTTATAGTTTAAAACTCCCTGTTTCAGAATCAAATACAACAAGAAGATTTTACTATTACTGAACTCATACCTTCCTACCATTATATTTCCAATCTTTTAAAAGATTTATAAACGTTACAATCCATCCTGCAGGTAAGAAAGGAGAATACAGTGTAAAGATATCATTTGTAGGGACATTATATATCTTCATCTCACGATATACCCTATGGAATGTATTTCTAGCCCTTCTCTGGTGTGAAGAGGATGTGATTAAGATTACATTCTTAACATTTTTTAAATACCTCTTAGCATATAGTGCATCTTCATATGTGTTTGTTGATTTATTATTCACAAAACAAGTATTACAGATATTCATCATCTCTTTCTGAAATAAAGGAGACATCTTCTTACCACAGAACAGTATTTTTGTAAGTGGGTACCTACTTGCAACTTCAATTCCCTTAGCAATTCTCCTTTTAGTAATCCTACTGGATGAAGCTGAGAGTATAATTATATAGTCAACCTGTTTTGGTAATTTGTCTCTTAATATGTAAAACCAAGAAAGGAGAGAAAAGGAGAAATAAGAGATTAATATAAGATATTCCATACTGTTATTCTATCCTAATTTCGTTATAATATCTTGTATGGATACCTCTTTTGATTGTACCAAGATATTTTCTGTTCCAAACCCATATCCCCCACTATTCTTTAAAGGTTGCTGCAAGACTCGTACTCTTTACTTTAAAATCCTTATGGGAGCTAAATTAATTTCTTCTTAAAAGCCTAGTAGATAAAAAATGTTAAGAAAGAGATATTTTTAAGAGTACTAGGTTTGGAAGGTCAAAAAGCTTTTTAATAGCCCTTACTTATAAATCCTTTATTTCAACATAGGTGTTTTAATATCCCCAAAACTCTCTCTTAAAAAATCATGTCTGGCCTGCAATTCTTCCTTTATTCCAGGAAGAACTATCTTTCTATCCCAATCCTTTTGTAATTTTCTTAAATTAGATTCCATTAATTCTTCTATAGACATTTCAGGATTTTCATAACAATAAATTTGATAGAAGGGGCCATACATATGAGAGATAGCATCTGCAGTAGAGACTATCCTTACCTCAATAGGGGCTTCAGACAGACCTAATGTCATCTTGCTCTCAAATATTCCTAATAATCGAATTAGCTCTTTTACATATTCATCTTCAAACCTTATTTCTAATAAAAAAGACATACTTTTTTCAACAATTTCTTTCTCATCTTTTAATCCAATAATCTTGCCATAGTCATGTATCCATACTAATCCTAAAAACAATTCAAAGTTAGCCTCTGGATATCTTTCATATAGCTCCAATGATATCTGCTCTACTAATTCTAAATGGTATTTTAAAAACCATTTATGGTGAATAAACTTCTCATCATTTGCAAGATTAGATACTTTTTCTTTTAATATTTAAATTAGATTATTTATTTTGTATTAGGAACAAATTATTATTAAATTATATATTATCTTATTTAAGCTTACTATCAGTATTCTTACATCATATTATTATAAGTATTCTAATATTTCATCAATGTCTTTTTGTGCTAAAGGTTTTAGAGTATCTTTATATTTTGATAAATCTAAGTTTTTAAGTTTTACCTCTATCTTGTCATTTAATTCTATTTTATACATTAAAATCAAATGTAATGCTTGTAAACATTGTCTTACTGAAACACCAACTCCATCATCTAAAGTATTTAATATCTTAGCAATATTTTTATCTATTTTAGATTCCGTATCCCATTTTGCTAAAGCACATATTAACCTAAAACCACGAGTTTTTACATAAGTTTTATCATTATCTAGCATTTTTAATAGCTCATCAAAATAATTATATAATTCATTTGATTCAGTAGTTATAGATTCTAACTCCAATAAAACTTTATACGCTTTATTATTATTTTCACTATATAAATCAGCAATCTTTTCTTTCATTTTATCCTCTTTGGTTCTATTTCTGTTAGATATATTTTCTGGATAATGACCACTCTTCTTGAAATTCTGAGATCTTTTCCAAGTTATTCTTTAAAAATTCTCTATCTTTTTCATCTGTTAGCCTCTCTAGTGCCTCTTCATAAGTAAACCATCCTGCTTCCTTAACAGACTTATCTCTTGGACTTAGAGATCCTGTGTAGTTCGTTTTGAAAAGAAACATATGTATCTCCATAGGATAGGCCCCTGGAGTATCTTCTGTTATCCCATTAGGATATCTATCATAGATACCTAACTCCTCTATAAAGTCAAAGTGTTCTAAACCGACTTCTTCTAGTACCTCTCTTTTTGCAGCCGTTAAATATTCTTCACCTTCTTCTACACCTCCTCTTGGAAATCCCCAGAGATGTTCATTTGCTAAAGCTATCTTATTTTCATAGTTTATTACTATTGCTCCTGCTCTGTATGATTTCTTTATTTTAAAAAGTAATTAGCTTATTTCAGTATTATATAACAGAATAGACTCATTCACATAGGAAATGATACTCGAACTTTGTATTCAACAAGTCCTTAACCTATCTGACAACATTTCTAATCGCTTTGAGTCCTGTCCACTCCACCATATCTTCTTAGTTGCTACAAGACTCATGCACTATACTCAAAGATTCCTGTGTTACCTGATACGTTTACTCTTAAAAACAGAAGTATTAGAAATTATGGTCTGGTGGATTAAAGGAGTCAAAAAGGATGAATTTTTAAGATCTCTTGGTTCTAAATAAGAATACCCTAACAACTCCATAATATTACCAATCTAACTGATTAATAGAAAAGGTTATTTCCTAGTTCTATACTCTTTCTTCATTCCTTTCTGTTTCTTTTCATACTTTTTCTCTGAATCTCTTACCTGAGATTTTCTTTCTTCAGAAACATACTTTTTATACGTTTTAAACAATTCCACCCATGTATTTATATCAATATCAGAAGGTTTTTTCCCTTCAATCTTAAGATTCCTTTTAATAATCTTTGTTTGGTTATATGAGAAAACATCTTTAAAAGCATCTAATAAGGTCGGTTCCCATTGGTTATAACCAAATATAACAAAATCTCTATACTCTTGGGTCTCTTTATTATCTATAAGAGGGTATTCTCTCTTCATAAAACGAGCAAGGACAGTATCTACATTTGGAGTTGGAATATACTGGTGTTTATCTATTCTTTGAAGAATGGCTACATCGTAAAACGGCTGTAACAGAATAGATACTTGAGAATCTTTACCTCCTGCAAATTTCCCCATAAACCTTTTAGCAGCAAGATCCTGCATTATAAGAAAGGCGTCTTCTGGACTATTCGGAGAAACAAGGAGCTTGTCTACTATTCGAGAAGTATATTCGAATGGTATGTTAGAAAAAACTTTGTATTTATAACTAGGTAAAGGCCATTTTAGAAAATCTCCTTCTAATACATCCACATTCGATGAATCTGAGAATTTTTCTCTTAGTCCTTGTACTAATTCGGTATCATACTCAATAGCAATAACTCTGTCGGCTTTCTTTGAAAGTTGTTCTGTAATTATTCCCTTTCCAGGACCAATCTCAATTACAGTGTCATCAGGAGAGATATTTGCCATATTCACTAAAGAAGCAACAAATTGTGGATCCCGAAGAAAGTTTTGTGAATGCCAAAGAGTTTCCCTCTTACCATTTGAATTCCCTCTTTCCATAGAAAAATATTCATTCATTTTAATCTCCTCTAGTTAATTTTATCATAATACCTAGAAGCTATATTTAGATCATGCATTGCCACAATAGTTGTTTTTCTTAAACCTTTTATTATTTCCATTATTTGTAACTGATGCAGTGGATCTAAATGATTTGTTGGTTCATCTAGAACTAAAACCTTCGATTTTTGAGCTAATCGAGTATAACGGCAATAAGAGAGGAGTTTCTGGTTTGAAGAAAAGTAGCTGCTTATTAAAATTCCTATATAATCTCATCTATCAATCCTAACTCTAAGGCTTCTTCGGAAGTCATATATGTTCCTACTCCATTATTTGCCTCCATAAAGTTTATAACATCTTCAGGCAACATCTGTTTTCCTGATCTTTGAACTCTTTCTGAAACTATCTCCGAATATATTGTTTGCAAAGCACGCGCTTCTTGAACTCTATGTTCTAGTCTCTGTACTTCGTCATACATACTACCACTCACTGGAT
>JAAZIL010000087.1 GCA_012800885.1 Candidatus Dojkabacteria bacterium | reverse complement strand
GTTTCTTAACATCTATAATACTATGTTTATCAGTATTAAAAGTTAAAATGGTTTTATCCAGATGTAAATCATACGATGCAGGTTGTAAGTTCTCTTCAGAGAAAGGTTCAATGGAAATCTCTCCTGTTTCTAACTTCCTCCTTATATCTCTATCTGCTAATATCATCTTTTAAGTAATAATATATTAACTTCTATCAAGAAACTGCTCTCTACTATGTATATCTGGTTCTGGAATTGATTCTAGGAGAGAACTCCAGATACAATCCATATCATTTAGTAATTCCAACCAGCTATATACTAATTCCCTGTAAGCTATATGCCCACCAGGTTTTACTCTTAAGTTTATAGTATATTGTAAATCATCAAAAGATGCATAGAAACAGTACCTAGTACTGTGTGCATGGGGTAGTAGATACTTAGTATACTCTCTAGATAACTCCTCGTCCATAAACTCCTGTGATACTTCTCTCCACTGCTTAATTGAATCATATGTACCACAGAGTACATTCATATATTCAGCTCTTAATTCTTTTAATTCTTCTATCTCTAAATAGTTACATAGAAAGAAACAATCTTTACTATCTCTGTTTAGTTCATTATCAATATCTATTTCATCATGAAAAAGAGGAACAAATCTCTCCATACTTCTATGCCTATTTAAATCTTTCAGTGTACCTAGTGAGGACATCCCTTCTATCTTTATAGCACCAGATTGAGCAATATTTCCTAATAAATTATGATGACAGTGATTCTTAAATAATATTTTACCTAGATTTTTACTATCATTCTCATCATACTCTAATTCATTACTACTACCTAATGGATTAAGAAGAAGTTCATAGTGAGTCAGAAGAGTATCTATTGTATTAGAGTTGTAACTAATAGTACAAGATCTCTTCTCACATCCTTCTGAAATATATTCTCTCTGAGAAGATAAATCCTTCTTAATATATTCTAATACTTCTTTAGTAGATTCTTTTCTACAATAATTTGCATCTGTGTGTCTAATTAAACCATCAGCTTCTCTAATATATCCAGGGATCTCTATATCAGATTTGCCCAAGAGATTAAGTAACAGGTTACCAACCTCATTATCAACAACACTATCACCAGCACTCAAGTATGATATTAATTCAGACCAATTTCTTGCAGACATTACTGCACCCATGCTAGTTTGTAAACCCATAGGGAGTAAGTATCTAGCAACATCAAAACTTCTAGCTTGTAAGACACTCTTTTCATCCTCACTTATCTTGTAATACTTCTTCAGTGCTTTCTTAGTCATCTCTAACAATCTAGTGTAGTCATTCATCTGTTTTAGTATTATTTTGTCATACTCTTCTCGTATTTTTTTCTCTTTACATACTTCTTCTGAGATACGGATAAATTTGGGCTCTTTAAAATCTTGATATCTTGTAGATCTCTCCTGTCCTGCAATAACAGAGTTTAAATAGAAAATTTTCATAGCAGTAATCATCGGAATATTTTCTACACAAACAAAAAGGTCTGCCATATCACCAACAGACTTATGCCCATACCCATGAAATATCTTTTCTAGTCTATCTGCTGCATCAGTATTATTCTCAATAATCTCTTTAGCAATATCTATAATTGAATCTGCAGATCTACTATACCTTGCACCTAGATAAGCATTTATAGATGGTTGTTTCTGTTTACTGTTCTGCAGTAGTGTATTAACCTTAAATTCATTCCATTTAGAATCAGACGCTATGCCTGCAATCTGTAATTTCTCATTAAAAAAACCTCTCACAAAGATAATGTTACAAATTATCTATACCCGGAATTGGGAAATCTTCTGTAAACTCCTCTATCTCTCTCTTAATCAGTTCAATATTTTTCTCTGATGAATCTCTTAAGAGTCTATCTATATACTCTGCAACTTTAACCATCTCACTCTCTTTCATACCTCTTGTTGTAATAGCAGGAGTACCTATTCTTACTCCTGAAGGATCCCAAGGTTTTCTCTCATCAAAAGGTATACTGTTTTTATTCAATGTAATACCTATTTTCTCTAACATATCCGAGACTTCTTGACCTCCCATATCTACACTCTTTACTGTATCTATCAGAAAGAGATGGTTATCCGTACCTCCAGATACAATAGTAAAACCTCTATCAATTAGAGCATCAGATAGTACTCTAGAGTTTTTTACGACCTGTTTAATATATTCTTTAAACTCCTTAGTACTTGCTTCCTCTAAAGCTACCGCTATACCTGCAGTAACATGATTGTGTGGGCCTCCCTGTAGGCCAGGGAACACTGCCTTATCTATATCCTCTGCATACTCCTCTTTACACATAATCATAGCTCCTCTAGGCCCTCTGAGTGTTTTGTGTGTAGTAGTAGTTACTACATCAGCAATATCTACAGGAGAAGGATACTCCCCACCGACTATCAATCCTGCTACATGAGCTATATCTGCAACAAGTATAGCTCCGACTTCATCTGCTATCTTTCTAAATTCATTCCAATCTACAATTCTAGAATATGCTGTAAAACCACTCCATATTAATTTTGGTTTATGCTCCTTAGCAATCTTTCTTACCTCATTGTAATCAATATATCCCTCCCTATTTACACCGTAACTTACAGAATCAAAATATTTACCAGTAAGAGACACCTTAAACCCATGTGTTAGGTGTCCTCCTGCAGATAGATCCATACCCATTGTTTTCTCTCCAGGTTTTAGGAATGCGTAATGTACAGCTAGATTAGCAGGAGAGCCAGAGTATGGCTGTACATTAACATGCTCTGCTTTAAAAAGTTCTTTAGCCCTAGATATACACTCTCTCTCAATATCATCTACATACTCATTACCTCCGTAGTATCTTTTGCCTGCATAACCCTCAGAGTATTTGTTAGTAAGTATACTACCCATTGCCTTAAGTACATTCTCACTAACGTAGTTCTCAGAAGCTATTAGCTCTATTCCTTCTCTCTGTCTTTTAGCTTCATCTTCTATATATTTAAATATGATATCTTCTTTAGACATTTTGTTTGTAAATATTTAATAAGTTAGAAAGTAAACAAGCTATTGTCATTGGACCGATACCCCCTGGTACAGGAGTAACAGATCCTGCCATATCTTTCACACTGTTAAAATCTACATCTCCTACTAATTTACCATCTACATCTCTGTTTGTGCCAACATCTATTACAATACAGCCCTCCTTAATATATTCTCTGTTAATATATTGTGCTTTACCTATACTTACTACAAGTATATCTGCTCTTTTACATATGTTCTTTAAATCTTTACTATATGAATGACAGAGTGTTACAGTAGCATTCTCATTTTGTAACATACCTGCTATCGGTAATCCAGATATATCTCCTCTACCAACTACTACAGCTTGTTTTCCTTCAATTTCAATATCATACCTCTTAAGTAGTTCAATCACCCCTTTAGCAGTAGCAGGTGGTATAGCTGAGGGATTATTTTTAAAAAGTTTACCTAAATTAGTAGATGTTAAACCATCTACATCTTTACTGGGTAATACTCTTTCCAAAACACTATCCTGATTAATATGTTTAGGGAGAGGTAACTGTACCATTATTCCATCTACACTAATATCTCTGTTTAGTTTCTCAATTAATGTAATTAGCTCATCCTCTTTAACACTCTCACTAAAGGTATGTACATTAGTTACAACCCCTATACTGGTAGCCTTCTCAGATTTCATACTTACATATATCTTACTTGCATAGTCATCTCCAACAAGTAATATATCTAAACGAGGAGGTCTCTTACCCTTCTGTGTATACTCTTCTATCTCTCCTTGTAAATTATCAGATATCTCTAATGATATCTGTTTACCATTAAGTAACTGCATACTGTTATATGTAAAATATATCCTCTGTATTTTACAGGATATCTAGATATTTCTCACTTCTTACTCAATTACTCTTGTTGCTATTACAATTCCTCTATGAGAGTTTCCACCTACTGGCCAACATGTCATTAAAGTGAGTGTATCTTCATCCATATATTTACCTAGATACTTCACTTCATCTGGTTTAACAACTTTAAACTCTAATACTTTGTAAGTATAGATCTCCCCTTGATAACTTACATAGACAAGGTCATTCTCTTCTAGTTGACCAAGGAGATAGAAATAGATGTTGTACTGCCTTCTTTCATAGAAATTTACAGTGGAGTGTGCAAAAAGAAAAACATTACCTGATTCATCTGGTAGAGAAGTACCTTTAGCATGAACAACTCCGTGTACTAGGGCATTACGATAGGCATTGTAATTATTCGGATCTATATTCTTAATTACTTTAGCATTAGCTTTTATCTTAGGAATATACAATCCGAAATCCTTATCTACAAATACTGTATCTGTATCCTTACTGATATCTGTAGTAATATTATCACTCCCATTGGTAAGCTCTATTTTAATCTCCTTGTTGGGGAAAGGATACAGTTTGTAATCAATGTATGCCTTTATTACAGGGGAATATATGATAGAGAGTATGATTAATCCTAGAAGAAGGAAGAGGATACCTATATATTTCAGATATCCTCTTTTAGATTTACTTCTGTTTTCTGACATAACTATATCCTACACCACCAATTAGCACTACTACAACAAGTACCAAGAGTAACCAGTACTTCTGTACAAAGGATTTCTTCTCTACTTCACCATCATCTACTTCATCCTGCTCTATTACAGATTCCTTCTCATTTATTAGGTCTTCCTCTAATACATCTTCATCTCCTTTTACTTCACCTGTTTCATCTACTTTTGTATCATCAACAACAGTGGCTTTACCCTCTACCTCTCCTGTTTGAGCAACTGTAGCTTCTGTTGCTGTTGTACCGGTAGCAGGAGTAACTACTACTACTTCATCTGTAACCAAGGGTGATACATTGTTGAATTCATCTATGGATCTAATTGCGTAGTAGTATGTTTTGTTACAGTTAGGTAGATTACTATCAGTGTATGTAGTTACTGTATTAGGTGTTACAGAGAGATAGGGTTTAGTAATTAGTGT
>JAAZIL010000086.1 GCA_012800885.1 Candidatus Dojkabacteria bacterium | reverse complement strand
CTGTAAGGTTGTTCAATAACAATAGGAAGAGGAGTTCTAGAGAGAGAGTCCACTTTTATACTTAAGATTTCTAATTCATATCCTGCTGAGACCTGTTTAGCTTCTTTTACTAATCCATGAATATCAACAATAGATTCTGTTGTTAGCTTCTTAGATGTATTAAATACACTATCTTTAGAATCTTGTGAAGCAACTGCTTGCACTTTACCTGTTCTATCTCTTACTATTACAAATATAATTTTTCCTTGGTCTCTTACTCTATCTACTCTACCTCTAATTCTTACTTCTTTATTGATATATTTACTCAATTCAGATATTAATATCCTTTCCATATTTTCAATCACTATATTATTCCGTTATTATATATTACATCTTTTGAAAAGAACAATATATATATATCAATTTCCATATACTTGATATTATTACTACTATGTCATCAGAAAAAGAAAGAGAGCAAATTAAGGGTAAAAGGTATGATGAGAAACTATTCAAACAAGCATACAGAGCAGCTATACAGGCTAAAGCGTTAGAAGAGAGGTTAAGAAGGAGAAAGCAGATTCTAAAGTTTGTAGGTATTGTATTTCTATTAATTTTTCTTGTACTAGCTACTATCTTTTTTCTTCGTTTTTTTAATGGTACACAAGACTATATTGAAACAGGTAATTATCCCGCTGAGAGTATTTTTTTACCTATTACGGGAGAAGAGATCAGTAAGAGTGTACTGTTACAAGTACCTTCGGTAGATGTAAAAGCCCAAGGTGTACTAGCCGTTAATCCGGCAAATGGGAACATTATATATCAGAGAGAGATGCATGAGAGACTTCCAGTTGCTAGTTTAACTAAAATTATGACAGTTATTGTTACTTTAGAAAATTTCAATTTAGATGATGTTGTGGAGGTGAGTGTAGAGAATATGCCAGAGAGTGTAAATTGGAGTTTAAAATTGAAAGAGGGTGATAAAATTACAGTCTCTAACTTAATCAAAGCAATGCTGATTCCATCTTTTAATGATGCAGCGTATGCTATTGCTAATGCATATCCAAATGGTGGTTATGTTGGTTTTGTAAAGGAGATGAATAGGAGAGCAAAGGTAATAGGGATGAATAATACCCTCTTTGTAAACCCTTCAGGTTGGGATGAGGAAGGAGCGTACTCAACAGCGTATGATATTGCTATTCTAACTTCTGTTGCAAGGAAGTATCCATATATTGTAGATACAGTATCTCAGACCTCCGAGACAATATACTGGAGTAGTAATGATGATTTAGTGAGCGAGAAAGTTAGAACGACTAACCTACTGGCTAACACTACTAAATATGTTAAGGGTTTTAAGACAGGTATTACAGATCTTTCAGGACCGTGTTTTGTTGGATATTTCGTATACTCAGATAATGATGAATTAATTACTGTTGTACTGAATTCAAAACAGAGATTTGAAGATACTAAATTATTAGAGAGTGTGTATAGGTTAAAAAGGTAGTATACTATCTTTCTTTTTTGTTGTGGGTAATTCGGGCAACTCTTTTCTCTCTTCTAAGTTATCGTAATCTATTGCGGGATAGTAAATAAAGAAATCAGCTGAGGAGTTATCTGCAAGTGTAGCTACACCTGTAAAAAGGTATACAGGTTGTAAGAACTTCTGTTCATACAAACCTTCATAATACGTTATATATAGGTCGGTGATAATATATCTTTTTACATCTTGTGAAATGTAAGGTGCTATTTCATCATTGTTGTAATTTAATTGAACTAGACTCCCTTCTCCATTTTGGACTCTGTTTTGAGCTATTTCAGGGCTAATTAATGGATAGGTACCACAACTCTCTACTTCTTGTTGCCATGTTCTAAACTCAATTTGGTGAATGCTGTTATGATTTTTAATAGAGGGATTCTCTGCGCCAACATATACAGAGACATTTGATTTGCTAGGATTGGAGTATGTCATTAAAGTACTAAAATTGTAAACATCAACGTTACTATCATTTACTAGAATCTTGCCCATAGTGTGTGACATGTTTTTCTTAGTTAGATAAGAGATGATTTTTTGTGCTCCTTCTACATTAGAAGGTATAGAGATTAGAGGTATCTGTTTTTGGAAATCAACTCTAATTAAGTGTGCATTAAGTAGTGAATCTGCTTCTGAATATGTGTCGTCTGGATTGATAGTGATTAGATAAACAGATGGTTGCATTGTAGTATATCCTTCATCTAATACTCCTAGTGATCTAAGAATACTTGTAGCTGCAGTTATAGCTTCATTCTCTGTTGGTAAATCAGACATTTTCCTCAACTCTTTTATCATGTTAATTGAGGTTTTAAAAGTGAAATTTAAATCTCTAGCGTTAACATGGAGAGTTCTCTGTGTTCTATTATTGTTCCAAAGATATTCTGTTGTACCTCGCCTAATAATCATCTCGGGATCAAATCCTAATTTTCCTGCCAGGATTTTTGCTTCTGCTTGTGCTGTAATTTTCTGTTCTAAGTCAGTATAACTGTATACATTAACAATAGTTGGCAGATCACCTAATTTGCCCGTGTCTGTTTGAATAACATATTCAACATTATCATTGTTTACAATCTCTAAGGAAGGAATAGATAATCTGTCAGGCAGAAATTCCTCAGGGGTTTGGGTACACGCAAAGTCTGGTTCTAAATATTTCTGTGGTAGATCAGTTTTCTTTGGTTTAAGAATTATGAGTAAGAAAATTATTCCAAAAGCAAATATCCCTACTGCAATTAACCCAAATTTCTTAGTCCAGAATGCTGCTTCTGTAAGTGTCATGGTATAATGATAGCAGTGTATATTTAAGATATCAATATAACTTTGTATTATCTTTTAAGTGATTAGAACTGAGCAGGAAAATAGTATGTTAGCAGATCTTCTTTTCGAAGATGTAGTAGAGAGTAGAGAAGATATCTTTAAAAAATATCCTAGAAGAAAATTAGAGAAGGAACAACTAGTATTAAGGTTTGCTCCTAGTCCAACTGGATATTTACACATAGGTAATGTGTATACAGCACTAGCAGGATATATCCTTACTAAGAATAGTAATGGTGTCTTTATTCTTAGAATAGAGGATACGGATAAGGAGAGGGAGATTGAGGAAGGTATTGTGCAGATAGTAGATGGATTAAAATACTTTGGGATTGAGTTTGATGAAGGTGTATTAGGAAAGGGAAAAACAGAAGGTATATATGGACCATATATTCAGAGTGAAAGAGTAGAGATATATAGGGTGTTTGCAAAAGATTTAGTATCTAAAGGTCTAGCATATCCTTGTTTTGCAACAGAGCAGGAATTAGAAGAGATACGTAAACAACAAGAGAAGAAGAGAGAAAGAACAGGGTATTACGGTAAGTGGGCTAAATGGAGAGATGCCTCTCTAGATAGTATAGAGAAGGAGTTAGAGAAAGAGACTCCGTATGTGATTAGATTGTACTCCAGAGGAGATTTTAAGAAGAAGATTGAATGTACTGATTTAATAAAGGGGAGGGTTACACTCTCTCAGAATGATATGGATAGTATACTGCTTAAATCAGATGGATATCCAACTTATCACTTTGCACACCCTATTGATGATACCTTAATGGATATATCATATGTTTTGAGAGGGGATGAATGGTTGTCTTCTCAACCTTTACATATGGAGATATTTGAAGCTTTAGAGTTTAAACAGTTAGATTACGGTCATATCTCCCCTCTAATGAAAAAAGAGGGAGAAGGTAAAAGGAAGTTAAGTAAAAGGAGAGATCCAGAATCCAGAGTAGCTTTCTATATAGAGAATGGTTATCCAGTTGAAGGAGTCAAGGAGTATCTTTTAAATGTTGCTAATTCAAGTTTTTCAGATTGGAGAAGACTAAATCCAGATAGTGATATATTAGAATTTAATCTAAGGCTTGAGAAGTTTAATAAAGCAGGGGCACTTTTTGATATTTTAAAAATAAATAATATCTGTAAGGAGTATATCTCAACACTATCTGCACAACAGGTCTATAATTATGCTCTAGAGTGGTCTGAGAAATATAGCGAGCAGACCTTTAGTAAATTAAGTAATCATAGAGAGTACTGTATTAATATATTGAATATTGAGAGAGAGGGAGAGAGAATTAGAAAAGATATTGTTAAATGGTCTGATGTATTAACTCAACTAGAGATATTTTTTGATGATTTATTCATCAATATGAAGAAAGATGTGGTTGAGATGGAGGATAATTTACAGAGAGCTATACTAAATATGTTCTTAGATACATATTATTTTGAGGATAGTAGTAGTGAGTGGTTTAATAAAATTAAAGAGATAGCGTTAAGAAATAATTTCTCAACTGATTCTACTGAGTATATTAAAGACCCTTCAAAATATAGAGGAAGAATAGGTGATGTTGCAATGGTTATACGTGTAGCTACTACAGGGAGAAGACAAACTCCTGATCTTTATCAAGTAATGCAAGTAATGGGTGAGGTTAGAGTAAGAGAGAGGTTACAAGGATACATTAATGATGTGCTGATGTAGTATAATTACAGATAATGCCGGATCGTCTAATGGTAGGACGGCGGTCTCTGGAACCGTTAATCCTAGTTCGAATCTAGGTCCGGCAACTTAGTAGTTTAGAGCCTTATGATCTCATTCTTTGTAGAAGAGAGATAATCTTTTCATACGCACTACTTAAAATACTGTCATTTGATACAGGAGGACCGATCTCATCTAGTATACTCTCTAATTCCTCTTCAGATATTGAGATATTTATATTGTTTTCAATACTTCTTGATGCACTATTCAGTTTCTCATATAGTGGAGAACCTCGAAATTTCTCTATATTAATTTTTAAAACTAGGCTCTCTATCTCCATCTTGTTTAATACTAAGATTCCTCTTTTCATAGTATTATTACTTTAAAATTTTATTTATCCTAACAATATTAATATATCATCTAAATTAATTTTAATATAGGTAGTCATTGTTCATTGGATTTTTATGATAATTTATGTAACATGTTAGATAGGAGAAGTAATAGCAGAATCATAGTTTAAGATAATTAGTGTACTTGTTATAAGATAGAGATAGTAAAAAGGTAATTATTATTAAATTTAGTCATATGATTTAATATGGGTAGTAGAAATTATTCTTGGCCTTTGATTATTCTGTTTTTTGGGATAATGCTTCTTCTTAATACAACAGGAGTAATCGGTTGGGATATTTGGATATATACGTTAAGATTTTGGCCCATTCTTGTGATTATTGTGGGTATTAATATCATATTAGGTAGCTCAAGACTTGGGAGGATAATTCAATCACTTCTAACATTAATCCTTTTGCTCTTTGTTTTTGTAGTATCCTACATCCAATATTCAGAGAAAGGTATTACTATGCTCCCGTCCTCTCTTAATGAATGGGTATTACAAGGTGGTAGTGGGATGTTCAACTTAACAGATAACTTAGTAAGGGAAGACTTTTGGATCTCTTCCAATGAGTATGAGGAGGTTAATAGAAGAGAGATTAAAATGAATATGAGTGCATCTGAATTTTTACTTGAGGATAGCATAGATATAGATGAATATATTCTTGTTAACTCAAGCTATCCAAAGGCATTTAGACCACCTGTTATTGAGAGAGAATTAGAAGATGATGTTTTAAATATCTATATTGATGGAGCAGGTCGGGAGAAGTTTAATCTGTTTACTAATGAGTCGGAGTATGAGGTAAAGATAGGACATCCTGATATAGTAACAGATTTTGATATAAATCTAGGAGCAGGAAAAGGTGAGGTAGAGTTAAGTAAGATTCAAATTGAGGACTTTGTAGTGGAGGTTGGAGCAGGTAACTTAACTACAGCCTTCAGTATAAATAGTCTGCCAAAAGGAGAGATACGCTTTATAGTTGGCGCAGGGAGAGTAAATCTAATTATCCCTCAGAGAATAAGCTATTCATTAGAGTATGATTTAGGTATTGGGAATATTAAGATAAATGATAAGACAGTCTCAGGTATCTCTGGTGGCAAAGGGAGTTATGAATCAGAGGACTATCGTATGTCAGATACTCGTATTAATATGCTTGTTACGGTTGGAGTAGGTACTTTTAATATAGAGAATAGATAACTTTACTTATTTACATGATGGGAAATAGAGGTAGATTTATCTTTGGTTTACTTGTAATAATAATTGGTCTTGTTCTCCTTTTAGAACAGGCTAATATTTTTCCTCCAATTAGTAATTATTTCTGGGAATTATTCTCAATATTTTGGCCATTAATATTAATATATTTCGGTTCTAAATTGTTAAGAGATAAGAAATATACATCTGGGATAGTGTTACTATTATTAGGTTTAGTATTTCTCTCTACAAATCTTTTTGGCTGGAATTTCTTCGGAGTATTATGGCCGGTTACACTTATTACTATCGGTATATCTCTTCTGTTTAAGAATGAATTACCTAAGAATGAGAGAGGAGGCTTATCACAAGAAGAACTAACAGACACAGTTATATTCTGGAGTTCAGAGAAGAAAATAACTTCTAACTCTTTTAAGAAAGGTGATTTTAATGTTGCTTTTGGAGTATTGGAGCTTGATTTAAGTGAAGCAAAAGTAGATAAGAAAGGAGCAGAACTTGTCATTAACTGTGCTTTTGGGAAGATAGATATTTATGTTCCTAAAGGTTGTAAAATAAAGTGTAATGAGAGTA
The DNA here is from genome assembly GCA_012800885.1 of Candidatus Dojkabacteria bacterium. Lineage (GTDB taxonomy): Bacteria > Patescibacteriota > Dojkabacteria > SC72 > SC72 > UBA5209. The sequence continues at coordinate 2,407 of JAAZIL010000086.1, read as the reverse complement.
AGGTGCTAGGTGCATGGAAGTGCGAAGTAGAGAAGAGAGAAGGAGTAGCACCGGTATTAGAGATCTCAGGAATTTCAATTCTTGCTAAGGTGGAGATTAAGGAGCACTAGGGTCACTATACTCTGAAAGTTGAAAAAGGAGATTACTTTTATCATCGATAACTAATACTCCGAATTCTCCTGTAAAGGTTATCTCTTTACCATCTTCTCTTATCTGTACAGTAATTTTTTCTCTGTCTACATATCCTCTGTACCCAAAGAGTTTAATAAAGTGCCTAGCCCATTCCTTAGGATCATCTACCCATATACCTTCTTCATCTTCTTTTTTGTAAGTTATCTTACCCAGTGCAGTATAGTTGTTATTCTCATCTAGCTTGATAAACAACTCATACTCTCTGGCATCTGCAGACCAGGAGAAAAAAGGAGAGGTATGAGTGGTAGGTTCTCTCTCTATCATAATGATAGTATTAAGTTAGAGTAAGAGATTATCTACTCACTATCTTGGCCTTGTAGAATAATCTCGCCAGTCTCTGCGTTGTAAACAGTTCCATCAAGCCCTATCAATACTTTAGTTCCACCTTGTGTATCGTGTAAATATTTATCTTCCGTAACTCTTGTTATTTCCCCTCCTAGTCTAAGTGCTTCCTCTTTCATGGAGAGTGACTCTTCTGGAGTGTGTTCTTCTCTCTCTTTAAAGTCTGTCATACAGTATATATTAATATGTTAAATATACTCATTATACTAAATAATGATGTTTTAAAGAAGATTGTGATATAATTTCTGTAACACAGTGACCCAGTTATCACTGGTGAGTGGTGGAAAGAAAGTCAGATGATGAGTAGAATCCAACGGAGTGCTTCCGACAAAGCATAACCATGTATATGGTTAATAAGGTAATTACAGTAATGTAATTATGAAGAAGGGTGGTAACACGTATATGCGTCCCTTTGTAAGAATTGATACAATATGTTAGTTCTTGCAGAGGGATTTTTGTTTAATATATTAACTAATTGATATGGAACAGATAGTAATATCTAAAAATATGAGAGTACCTAACTTCTCAGAAACAGAGAGAGAGATAATTAAATATTGGAAAGAGAGAGATGTATTAGCAAAGAGTATTAAACAGAGACCTGAGAGTCAGTCTTACACCTTTTTTGACGGCCCTATTACAGCTAATAACAAACCTCACTATGGTCATGCTTTAACAATGGTAATTAAAGATGTAATACCTAGATACAGAGCTATGAAAGGTTTTAGAGTTGAGAGGAGTCTAGGATGGGATTGTCAAGGGATTCCAGTTGAATATGAGGTAGAGAAAGAGTTAGGTTTTCAACAGAAAGAAGATATTGAGAAATTTGGAATAGAGAAGTTTAATAACCTATGTAGAGAATCTGTTAAAAAATATCAGAGAGATATCAGGGATTTAACAGAGAGAATGGGTAGATGGGTAAATTCCGATGAGGAGTATGCAACTATGGACTCTTGGTACATTGAGAGTGTGTGGTGGTCCTTAAAAGAACTGTACAAGAGAGATCTCTTGTATGAGGGTTACAAAGTAGTACCATACTCTACAAGAGCAGGTAGTACTCTCTCTAACTCTGAAGTGGCTCTGGGTGGGTATGAGAGTGTTCTGGATCCTGCTGTTGTTGTAAAATTAAAACTTAGAGATGAAGATACCTATCTCTTAATATGGACAACAACACCTTGGACTCTTCCAGGTAATCTTCTAGTTGCAGTTGGTAAAAACTATGAATATGTTAAAGTTCGTTACAAGAATGAGCAATATATTGTAGGTAAAGATTTAGTACAAGATATTTTCAAAAAGGATTATGAAATAGTTAGTACCGTAAAGGGAAGTGAGTTGATTGGAAAAGAGTATGAACCTCTGTATCCTTACTACAGAGAGAAAGCCAAAGAGGGTGCATTTACCATTGTACATGCAGATCATGTAACCCTTGAGGAAGGAACGGGACTTGTACATCAGGCACCTTATGGAGAAGAAGATTTCCTTCTTATGAGTGATATGGGGATAGGTATGTTTGATTATCTTGATGATCAGGGGAGTATGAAAGAAGAGATTACAGATTTTGCGGGTATGTTTTACAGAAAAGCGAATAAATATATTGTGCAAGATTTAAAAAAGAGAAACCTCTTACTTAAAGAGTATGATTACGAACATCAGATGCCTATGTGTTGGAGAACAAACACACCGTTAATATACAAGCCTATTAAAAGTTGGTATATCAAGGTATCTGAAATCAGGGATATGCTGGTTAAAGAGAATATGGATATCAATTGGGTTCCAGCTCATGTAAAAGAGGGAAGGTTTGGTAATTGGTTATCAGAGGCAAGAGATTGGGCATTAAGTAGAAACAGATATTGGGGTACCCCTCTACCTATATGGG
>JAAZIL010000007.1 GCA_012800885.1 Candidatus Dojkabacteria bacterium | reverse complement strand
TGGCTTGTTAAAAAGTAACCGTTAGGACCTGTCTTATTAGCATAAATTATTTTATCATCTTTGTTTTTTAAATATGTATTTACATTAGGTACAGGTATATTATCTTGATTTACCAACCATATATTTATATTCCCAGGTAATCTATCTACACTTTTTACATCAAACTGATATTTAGAGATATTCTCTTTGTTAATACGTATCTCATTATCTGTGTCATCTGTTGGTTTAGGAACAACTAATCTTAAGTTTTCTTCATCTTGCACTAAAGCCTCATCCTCTTTTTTAGAAGTACTATCTTTTGTATCTGTATTTAAGATATCATCTCCAGGTTCTTCTTGGTAAATTTGGAGTTTAGGAGGAGCTACCTTTGTAGAACCAAATATCTTCCCTTTTTCCTCCTCCTGCTTTATTACAATAGGTTTTGCTCTCTGTTCTTTTAATTGTTCATTTAACCACACCATCTGTGTAGGTCTGTATATAGCGTTGAAGTAATTGATGATAAACTTGTCTGCAGGTTGATCATTAATTGGAACTAATCCAAAGAAGGTTCCTATGCCAGAGGAGATGATAAAAATTGGGATTCCAATTATACCAGGGATACTTCCTTTGGAAGTAAAGTAGAGGAATACTCCTCCTATGGTAGTTCCTATTGCAATGTATGTAAACTCCTTAAGTGTGAACTTAGTAAAAAGCTTAAACTCAACATCAAGTACATTTTGTGGTATTGGATGTTGTCTCATATCTATTAAGTTTATCAGAATTAGACATAATAGTGGAGTAAGTAGAGCCTATGAGCCATTAAGCTCGATTAGCTGGGCATTTTTGAGAATATCTTTCGGTAGAGAGTTGTAATCTATTACTGTGATAAAAGATTGTTGTTTATTCAGTAGCTCTTTATCAAAGATTTTCTTTGTATTAAGTATATCTAGTTCTGATGCTATATCATCTAAGAGTAGTATTGGGTAGTGAGAAGTTTTGTTAAAGACAATATCTTGAGTTTGGAATACTAACTTACCAATGGCTAATCTTTTCTCTCCTCTAGAGCCGAATTTTCTAATATCTCTCTCTTTAAAAATATCCCAGTCATCTCTATGAGGTCCTACATTAGTATATCCGGTAGCGATATCTCTTTTTTTACTCTGTTCTAGTTTCTCTTCTATACACTCTTTTAAATACTCAGTATTAGATATTTTTCTTCCATCAAAGAATATATTGCTCCTGTATTTAATACTGTATTCTTTTACAGAGAGTTCTCTTGTTAACAAGACTCTCTTTTTTAATATGTATGCTGAGACTAAACAGAAGTGTTCTGTCCAGAAGTTTAATTGTGGGTCATTTATAGCCACTATTCCTTGTTCATAGAAGAGTTTTGATAGTTTCTTTAAGTATGCATTCCTTTGTCTAAGTATCTTTTTAAAATCTTTTAATAGGGTAGAATACTCATAATCATATTTTGATATTGTATCGTCTAGAAATTCTCTCCTCTGTTGAGGAGAGATCATTAGTAAGTCGATTTTTTCAGGATTGAATATGGTAGCTGCTCTTTTGTTAAAAAATGTCTGAGGTTTAACATTTTTACCATTTATCTTGTATATCCTTTTCTTTTCATCTCTATAGTAAACATATGACTTCTCATTCTCTATTGTTTCTATCCTAGTATGAATCTGTGAATTCTGTTCAATATTTACATATTCATTCATAGATGCCCACGGTGAAACACCTGAGTTAATTAAGTAGAGAGCCTCTAAAACAGAGCTTTTACCTTGAGCATTAGCTCCATAAAGAACAACTATGTTTTTCTTGAATTCGAATGTTTGATTTTTAAATTTCCTAAAATTTTGTAGTACTATTTTCTCAATCATTATGTTTTTAATATACTAAGGAAAGCTTCTTGAGGTATTACAACTTCTCCTATCTGTTTTAATCTCTTTTTACCTTTCTTCTGTTTCTCTAGTAGTTTTAATCGTCTTGTATAGTCTCCTCCATACAGTTTTGCAGTAACATCTTTCCTGTATCCTTTTACATCCTCTCTTGCAATTATTTTACCTCCTATTGCTGCTTGTAAAGGTACTGGAAACTGTTGTCTAGGTATCTCTTTCTTCATTACTTTTAGTAATTTAGAAGCTTTTGATTGTGCCAACTCTCTCGTTTCAAGAAAACTTAATGCAGGTATCTCCTCGTGGTTTACTAATACTGATACTTTTACTAAATCAACAGGGAAGAAATCAATTAGTTCATACTCCATAGAAGCATATCCATTAGACCTGTTTTTTAATAGGTCAAAGAAGTTAGATACCAAAGATGCAAGAGGTATATCGTAATTAAGAATAATGTATTGATCTTTTAATTGCATATTGTCAGAAGATTCAGTCAGATATTTAGTATTTACATATACTCCTCTTTTGTATTGGCATAACTCCATTAAAGGACCTATGTATCTATCAGGTGTCATTATTTGTAGTCTTACAATGGGTTCTTTTATCTCTTCTATCTCTTCAGGATTAGGCAATTCAGAAGGAGTTTGTATTATTAATTCTGTATTGTCTCGTTTTGTTATTTTATACTCTACAGTAGGTGCTGTTATTATTAAATCTATATCATATTCTCTCTCTAATCTCTCTTGAATTATCTCCATATGTAGTAATCCTAGGAATCCACATCTAAAACCAGAACCGAGTAAAGCAGATCTCTGGTCAGAGAAGGAGAGAGAAGCGTCATTCATACTTAGTTTGTTTAACCCAATCTTTAAGGGTTCATACTGTTCTGTTGTAGTTGGGAAAAATGTAGCAAATACATTCGGTTTAGGTACTTTGTATCCTTCTAAAGGTTTAGTATCTTTACTGTCTGATATGGTGTCTCCAACAGTAAACATACTGATATCTTTGAATCCAGTTGATATATATCCAACCTCACCTGTATTAATATACCCTGTCTCTTCTAGGGTAGGTGTAAAGATACCTATCTCTGTGGGTTTAAAAGATTGCTTCTTTTGTAATATGTATAGTTCTTTAACTCTGTTAGTAATATATTCTACTTTCCCATCAAAGACTCTGATAGCGATAACTACACCTCTATGCTCATCGTAGAATGAGTCAAAGATTAATGATTTAAGAGGTTTATCACTCTCTCCTTTAGGAGGAGGGCAGGTATTAATAATGGTATCCAAGAGTGACTCAATACCTTCTCCTGTTTTAGCAGATATTTTTACAATCTCTTCTCTTTTAAATCCTAAGAGTTGGATAATTTCATTTTCTCTCTCTGTAATATCTATATTAGGTAAGTCTATTTTGTTAATAACGGGGATTAGTGTTAGTCCTAACTCTAAAGCTTTCTGTGTATTTGATATTGTTTGTGCTTGTATGCCTTGTGATGCATCTACAAGAAGTATTGCAGCTTCACATGCAGCCAGAGAACGTGATACTTCGTAAGAGAAATCTACATGACCAGGTGTATCTATTAAATTAAGTTGGTATCCTCTCCACATCATCTTACACGCTTGCAACTTGATTGTTATCCCTTTCTCCTGCTCTAAATCTAGCCTATCTAATATTCTATCCTTCCTTTTATCCCTAGATATATCTATATGGGCTGCTTCTAGTAATCTATCAGCTAGTGTAGATTTGCCATGGTCTATATGTGCAATTATTGAAAAATTGCGTATCTTTTCTATATTAGTACTACCCATAGGACATGGCTATTATATTATATTTAAAAGAAGAAAACTAAGAGATTACTCTATCTCTTTTATACTTAATTCAAAACTCTCATCGAACTGAATAGAGGTAAAGTTCTCAATAGCTAGATAAACAACATATTTTTTCTTCGGAACAAAAGAAATCTTATGTGTAGTTGTATTACCTTGAGAACCTTGTAATCTGTATACTTGATCTTCGATTATTATAGTGAAATCTGAACCGGTTGGTATATTTGTACTACCGTAGATTTCCAAAGATATTTCATCTTCTTTGTTATTTACTATCTCTAAAATAGGTTTAGAGTATCTTCCTGAATCTCTACCAAGCAGTGTTGTGGTATATGAATAGATATTGTCAAGAAACTGTACCTTCTCTGTTCTAAAAATTATATGACTACCTCCAATAGCATTTATCTGAAGTTCAGATTTGTTTGTTACTCCTAATACATTAATATCCTTTATAGCTTTGGTTATAGGTTCTAGATTAATAACAGTAATTGCCGGTATTATGAATAATAGTGCTAGTAAGCCGAAAGCAAAAGGTTCGAGTACTACTTTTGTAAAATTTTTAATTTTCTCTTTGTTCATATCAATAATATTTATTACTATTAGGATATACTTTATTGACTTGGACTTCAAATGTTTTCAGTGCTCCTAGGCCAACAAAGAGAACAAGTATTCCTGCTACTATACCGATCCATGAATATGTTCTATCAAGTAGTACATTTTTTATCACAATAGCTGCTGTTAACCATAGGAATGCAGACCATACAAATATCATTAAAAATGTTGTATCGTCCCTTGTAATCCACTTAAGCATATTAAATTTAGTTACTTTTACAATTGTTTTAGGGTTCTGTAGGGTAGATTGAAAAAGAGCAGTCTTTGTTATTAAGTAAATGGTAGGTACAGCAAGAGAGATTAACATTGTAAAGTCAGAGAGAGAGTTTACAAAATATGTAACAACTTCATCTTGAAAGTATATCTGAGTTGAAAAAAAACCACTAATATCATTTCCTACCTCAATAGGGAAATTATGTATAGCGCTTATTACAAAGATTCCTAAGGCCTTGCCAGCAACCATTATTATTGCTGGAACAAGAGAGATTTTAAGTGCTCTTTTTAGCAGTGTTGACATTAGCTATGGACAGTTTATTAAGTTGAATAGCAAGTCTGGATTTTTTCTGACTTGCTTTACCTTTTTTAATGACATTCTTTTTAGCTGCTTTGTCTAAGACTTTGTATGTATGTTGTAGCTGTTTCTCAGCTTTTTTAACATCTTTGTCTTCAACAGCGTCTTGGAATTTCTTGGTAGAGTCTTTAACTCTTCTTCTTAATCTGTTGTTAAAAACTGTTTTTCTCTTAGAACTTCTTAAATCTTTTATAGATGCTTTTAGATTAGGCATAGCTTGAATATTAGTAATTATAGTTAAACATTATTAGGTATTATATACTTTAAATAGGTTGTTTGTAAACTAAGTTATTTATTGATACACTATTTAGTATATGATTAATACAAGGAAACTACTTCTTGTTGTCACTATTCTTCTAATTACTACTGTTTCAGCTATTTCGATTTTGGGCTCTAGAAAGGATAAGAGAGAAGAAGTAAAGGGGGAACAAACTGTTCAGAGGGGTTGTAAACCCTATATTACAAATATGATTCCTAATGTAAGTTATGTGGGAGAAGAGTATATCTATATCCCCAGAATAGTAGGTTGTAAAATTGATGAGATTGATATTGAGTTAGATGGAGTATCTTGGTTATCGGTATCAGAAGAGGGTCTCATATCGGGTGTACCAGATATCTCTGATGTAGGGATACATAGGGTTGTATTAACTGTTAGTAGCGAGGGGAGTGTTAATAAATATGTGGAATATATTATCGTTGAGTAGTATGAAGAGATCTGGATATATTGCAATTGGTGTATTCGTATTATTACTATCTATTGTATTCTTTGTTGTATTTAGAGCTTCTGGTTCAGAGGAGTATGAGTATATTAAGGGGTGTACTCCTGTTAATGTGGTTATTAAGAAAGGAGAGGATGAGAATACTGTAGATATATCTTGGGAGACAAGAGAGAAGTGCATGGGATATATATTATACGGTTATACAGCGAATGATCTTAATTTAGTGGGTATTGATCTTAAAAATGAGATTAGTAGTAAAAAGCACTACGTTGTTATTAGTAATTTAGTATCTACTAAGAGATACTACTTTACAATAATTTCTGATGATGTAACACACGGTAAGAACGGTTTACCAATTCAGTTTAGTATTAACTCTCTTTAGGTTTTTTCCTAATAATTTTCTCTTCAAAATATCTCTTTGGGTTAGTGATTTTGTACTTAATCATTTCAAAGGTACTATATGTTTTTGTATTAATTATATATTTGGAAAGAGTATTTCCCTCAGGTCGTACATATATTGTCCAACCAATAATTAATAGTATTACTCCTAATAATATTCTTGATGTGAAGCTATCAAATATTCCAGTAGCAGGTACATCTTTTCTCTCTTCATCTGTAATGTTTTCACAATCTTGTGCAACAATAATTTGTGTTTGGCTTCTTAGAGAATTTGGATGAAGGGGTACTTCTTTAGGATTAACAATAACTTCATTATTATGTTGTCCTGTTACAGAGTTACTTGTAACAGTTGAGTCAAAAGAGATAGTAAAAGTTTTTCCTTGTTCAACAATCCAGGATGAAGATGGTTTCCACATTATCTCTTGAGTATTCCCTATAGATGTAACAGTTACTAATCCAGAGTCTGGAGAAGCAGTACCATTAATTAGAGTACTCTCAGGAGTGTATACAAAACCGATTGGTAATTTGTCTTTAATAAATTGTATTTCATCAGGAGTAGTATCACTTGCAACCTCTGTTCTGTTATTTGTAACGGTAATAGTAAAGGTTGTAGAGTTATTAGGGGATACTCTCTCTAAGCAAGATTGTGATGAAGCTTTAGATACAGTGAAGTTAGAAGAAGCAACTTCTGAAGAAGTTGGGGGTTCATCTTTAACTACAGGAGGCTTCTCTACAATTGCAGGGGGTTCTTTGGGCTCTTCAGGTTCTTCTAATTCAGAGGAGATGTCTCTAAAAGTAACTTTTGTATTTGCAGTACCGATACTTTGATTATTAACGAATACTTCTGCAGTTATCTCTAGCTCACCTACATGATTATTAAGGATATTAAATGAATTTTGAGAGAAGTAAGCTTCATCGTATAGGTCTAATTTAGACATACTGATTCCACCTCTTGCGGCCTCGTATATAATGCCATCTTCTGCTGTAAGGGTAGGGTAGCCAGAACTAAAAGAGAATGTAATCTTTATATTTTCACTCTCTAGAGCTCCTACAGAGATTAATATTTTTGATATCTTAGTTTTTCCATCTGCTTGTTGTTCTGTTAATGCGGTCATTCCAGTTACTGCACTTGATATACTACTCTCAAGTTCTACTACTCTTCTACAAACAATTGTAACAATAGGTTCTCCTTGTTCTGTTTGAGCAGTAGCAAGTATCTCTATTGATGTAAGGCCTTCAAAATTAGATATTTCTTTTATAATTTTATTTCCATCTATTCTATCGGGAGGTTCTGTTATATTATTTATACTAAAGGAGTAATCCTTGTAGGTAGATTTATCGAAAGTTGCCTCTGCAGTAATTATATCTTCTGGTTGGACTCTACCAGTAATTATTTTGTCATTTTGATCTCTTAGAATCATATTCTCACACCTTGTATCAGGGATATTTCTCAAGGTACAACTCTTGTATGATTCTCTAGGTGTTGTGCTATTAAGAAGATTATCTGCTACATCATTGATATCACAGTTAGCATTACAAACCTCGTCAGAAGATACGGTGTTTAAGTTAAAAAGAAATGCTCTCTTGGGATCACCACACTCACTTGTAATGGCAGGGTCTATCATGTAACAACCACATGTGATATCTCTTAGTTCCTCTCCTTCTTCTCCTTTCTCTTTTATTAGATAGAAGTAAACTACAGCAAGAACAAGTCCTACTAGGAGTATCCCACCAATGACCATTAGTGCATTTAATGTGTTTTTAGTTTTTCTTTCACTCCTTTCCATTTAGTAGTGTCAATGGGCAAGTAATTTATTAAAGGATATCTATTACATTTAGTTTAGGAGAATACACCTATTGATGTCAACAAGATTATTTATGCAGTTGTGCAGAAAAGTGTTAGTCCTAACTTAGGGTCTATTCTTCCTATCTTTATCTCATAATCTAAATTAGATAATTTCTCATACTTACTTAGTAATTTCTCCCAATCATATTTGGTTGTTGCTTCTACCAAAGATTTTACTGTAAAAGGTGGGATTTTTAATCTTGAAGCTATCTTGTCATATGAAGAGGTTTCTAGTAGATATTTTGTTAATGTGATTAATCTTAAATTTCTTACTATCATTGGGAATATGTAGTAAGGATCTTTCTCCTGTAGAAATATTTTTTCAAGAATAGCTAAAGGTTTACCATCTCTACTATTTATTTCATCTAGTAGGTGCCAGATATTCTCTTCTAATGTATCAGCAGTAATATCCTCAATATCTTTCTCTGAGATGCTTGTACTATCCAAGAGGGTGATTTTATGGAGTGTATTCTCAAATCTCTGTATATCATAGTTAGAGTATTGGATTAGAATACTCATGGCATTCGTTTCTATTGTAATGTCTCTCTCCAGACATCTCTCTTGAACATATTTACGAAAAGAAGGTTTTGTTATTTTGTTATACTCTCTTAGAGTATCTTTGTTCTTGAAATATTTAATATATTTTGTCACAGAGCTAATCTTCTGGTCTTCCCATATTACAATATCATCTGTTAGGTTAGTATCTAAGTACTCTAACAAGAACTCAATTAAGGTTTTTCTATCTCTGTTTCTGTAAACTCTTTTTAAGAAGATAACTCGTGATGAAGCAAATAATGGGAAAGAAGAGAGAGTATCAATTATTTTAGAGACTTCCTCCTTTTCAGCATCAATAGAGATGTACTCTGATGATTTCTCTTCTACTAATTCTTTAGCTGTTGTGTAAGCGTTTGTAAAAGAGAGATATGTTTCGTTTCCTGTGTATAGTACCTGCATATTAATTACTTCTTTCTAATTATCTTCAGTTAGAGAAGTTTTTCCCAAAAATATTGATATGTCCTCTCCATTTAGTTTTGTTGTAACATAATCTGGTTTAGTAGTATTATCCGTTGTTAGATAGTTACTAAGTATCTCTACACTAGAGGAGAAACTACCTTCTTTGTTTGAGAAGACGTATATATTCTCCTTATCATTGTACTTTGTACCCATGTATCTAATATTTAGATACTTAAATTCCTTCTTTATTTTCTCTACCTTCTGATTACTCTCTTGTTGACCTAAACCTGTATTGTATACATAGATAGAAGGATTCTCTGAATAGAGTACAGGGTTTTTAAGTACAAGTTGAATATATTTATTTATATCTCCATATTTACCGTTTCCTGCTGTGGGTTTAATAGTGTAGGTTTCACTACTAGAAGTAACTAAACTTCTGTTCCCAGCGAGAGGGTCTAATACGAAGGAGTAGGAAGTAGAGGGAGTTTCTTTTAATTCCTTCATTAAGTCTATACCCGCCTTAATATCATTAACATCAAAAGAGGAGGTTTTTACATTATTCTGGATACTACTGAGAATAGCGGATAATTTAGTTGGATTGAGAAGTGTTTCTGAATTTGAGAGAGTATCTTTTAATCCATTGATTAATCTCTGTTGTCTTCTTGCTCTAGCATAATCAGTTCCTTCATTATTATGTCTAGAGTGTCTTGATCTAGCATATTTAAGAGCTGTATCACCATCCATCTGTTGTGGTCCTGCTTTAAAAGAAACTGTTTGGTAGCCTTTACCTTTAGGATACATATAGTCGGTAAAACTATTCTCCACATTAACATATACTCCTCCTACAGCATCTATTAGGTTTACAAATCCTTTAAGATCTATCATTGCATAGTACTGTATCTCTATCCCTAATATCTCTTCTACAATACTTTGTAATATCGGTAGACCACTTCCTTCTTTTCTCCTCTCATTTATTGAGTAAGAAGAATTGATTTTATTAAATCTCACAACATTAGGATCTACCTGTGCACTAAAATCCCTTGGGATAGAGACCATTACTAAATCCTTTGTCTGGTGATTAAATGAAGCAACCATAATGGTATCTGTATTTAAGAGATTACCAGTTTCTCTTGTATTAATTCCAATAAGCATTACATTGGTATAGGTGTTGCTACTGTCCTTTGCTAGCTCAGGATTAGTTCTTTTCTCAATTAATTGTGTTGGAGAAAAAGTAAATCCAAATCCTTGAGTAGCCTTATATGTTTTGTAAAGGAAATATATCCCAACGCCTAGAACAAGAGAGAATACTATTGAGAACAGTATCTTCATGTATAGTTTTGGGTTCTTACCTTTTTTAGAAGTTTTAATCTTCTTTCTATTTATCTCTTTATCTGTAATATTTATTGATACTTCCATTAGATAACAGATAGGTATTATTTAAGATATTTCTGAATATTTCTATTATGTTCTGTAATATTCTCTGCATAGTGTGCATTACCATTATTATCATGAATGTAGAAGTAGTATTTATTAGGTTTCGGGTTTAGCGTAGCATCTATTGCTTGGAGGCCTGGATTACAGATAGGAGTAGGTGGTAAGCCAGGATTTTTATACGTATTGTATGGATTATCATCTTCTTTGTCTGCTTTGGTTATTACATGCTTCCAATCTTTTGTAGGGTACAGTAGTGTTGCATCTATTTGGAGTAACCATCCCTCCGCTAATCGTCTTTTAATAATATCTGCTATTACAGGTCTATCCTGAGAGGTATATCCCTCTCGTTCTACCATACTAGCTATAATGATGTCATCATAGGAGATGTTCTCTGTTTTTTTCTGGAAATTTACAACCATTTTCTCAATTACTTCTTTAGTTGTATTTTCTTTAGAGAGGGCATATTTATCTGGGAATAGGTAACCTTCTAGGTCATAGATTTCATATTCAAAACCAAGAGATTGTATAAATGTAGCATCTGTACTTAACGAAAAGAATTCTTCTCTACTGAATACCTTGTTTCCTGCTTTTGAGAGAGAGTTGTAGATTATTTCAGCTATTTCATCTTTTCTTAACCCTTCTGGTATTGTTACCCAGGTGTCTAAGCCTGTTGCTTGTTGTATTGTAGCCACTATCTCTTTGATTGTTAGGTTTCCTGGTATCTCATATGTACCTGCTTGGATATTTTTAGATAGATCATTGAGTTTAAGATAGAGTTTGAAGTAATGAGTCCATTTTTTTTGTAAAAGACCTTTTTGAACAAGCATATTAATAACGGATTCAACAGGTTGTCCTTGTTCAATTTGTATTGTTATATTTTCAGGATTATCACTATTAGGTGTTTCTATTGCATGATTATAGTTTAGCTTAATCAAGACTATCCCTATACATACAGTAAGTAATGCAATCCAAAATATTCTAATTACTGTCTTCATTCTTTTTATTATCTGAATTTAAGAAATCTTCTAGAATAACAACTGCGGAGTACATATCAATTTTTTCTTTAGAAGATTTAGAGCTTTGTCCAAGAGATAGTAACATATTTTGTGCTCGAGTAGTAGAATAGCTTTCGTCTTGAAATATTATAGGTAGTTGTGTTCTTTTCTTTAATTCTGAGACAAAGTATTCTGTTCTTTGAGAAGTTTTACTATTACCCCATTCCTCTCTGTTAGTTTTTCCAATTACGATAGTTTTAACTCTGTTTGTTTCAATCTCTAGTAATATATCATCTATTGCTCCTTCCATTTTCCTTCTTTTTGTTACAGTAATTACTTTTAAAGGAGCAGAGGTAATACCTTTGCTATCAGATATTGCTAGTCCGATTCTTTTTAGGCCGTAATCTATTGCTAATATTGGCTTCTCTATTTTCATACTATTGGAGTATTGCTTTTATTCGTTTAATACCAGAGCCGATACTCTCTTGTTTAACAATTTTAAATTTTCCTAAAACAGAGGTATTTGATACATGAGGTCCGTTACAGATCTCTACTGAGAAAGGATCAGTAATATCTCCTACATAGTAGAGTTTAAGAGTGTCTCCATACTTCTCTTCAAATGGGGAGAAGGGTACTGTTTTAAGGGCTTCTTCTTTTGTAACCTCTTTGAAAGAGATATCTAATCCTTTAGCAATAGTCCTATTTACCATATCTTCTACTTCCTGTATCTCTTCATCAGTTAACAGATTATCATTAGGGAAATCTAATCTTAATCTCTCAGGGGATATGTTGCTACCTTTCTGATATATATGTTCTCCTAAGATTTTTCTTAGAGAGGCTAAGAGTAGGTGGGTTGCAGTATGATATTTAATTGACATCTCTGATGTGTCTGCAAGTCCTCCTTTAAAGATTCCTTTTGTAGAGAGTTCAGATCTCTTCTGATGTTGTTTTTCAGCTTTATGGTATCCTTCTTCATCTCTAATACCGATATTTTTCTCATTGAGAATCTCTTCGGTTAATTCTTTAGGTAATCCATATGTTTCATACAATTTAAATATCTCTTCTCCAGAGATACTCTCTCTTTTTGTTATTAATCTATCTAGTTCTTTAAGACCTTTATGTAGTGTTTTGTTAAACTTCTGTTCTTCTTCCTGTAAAGTATTTAATATATTGTTCTTTTCTTTTTCTAATTTAGGAATTGCAGATTTAAATTGTTCTATTGATATTGTTGCTATTTGAGAGAGAGCGTGTGTAGGCATCTCTAGTTTCATACTATGCCTCATAGATCTTCTTATTAATTTTCGCAATACATACCCTTGCATAGTGTTAGAGGGCTTTACGCCATCCATAATTATCCAACACGATGCTAGAATATGATCGGTTACAATTCTCTGTGATTCTGTATTCTGGATTGATGACAACTCTTTTACTTCTTTAAATATGGGATTATATATATCTGTTTCATATATTGAATCAACATCTTGAGATATCATTGCATATCTTACTAGGCCTCCTCCAAAATCTACATTGTGTCTTCCTAGGGGTTTGTATATGTTATCTTCAAGTAGATACTCCATAAATACATTGTTACCAATCTCTACATATTTACCACACTCACAATTTAAATTACATCCTTTGCTACAAGGTTGTTTCTCTGTATCGTAGAATATCTCAGAATCGGGACCACAAGGACCTCCTGATTCTAATCCCCACCAGTTATTCTCTTTGCCAAATTCTTGAATTCTTTGATTAGGACCTACTTTTGCGTCTATACCGTATTTAGAGAAGATCTCTCTCCATGCCTTTATTGATTCTTCATCTTTTGGGATACCACCTTCTCCTTTGAAAACAGATGCATATATTCTGTTGATATCAAGTTGTAATATTTTTACTAAGAATTCTACAGTTAATTCAATAGCTTCTTGTTTGAAGTAATCATTTAATGACCAGTTACCCAACATCTCAAATGCAGTACAGTGAGTAGCATCACCAACCATATCAATATCTCCTGTTCTAATACATCTTTGAGAATTAGTTAATCTTTTGCCTAATGGGTGGGGTTCTCCTTTTAAAAAAGGAACGAGTGGGAACATTCCAGCGTTAACAAAAAGAACAGAAGGGTCATCTTCAGGAATTAATGATGCACTTGGAATTTCTCTATGATTTTTACTTTTAAAGAAATTAATATATTCTTCCCTTATTTTTATATATGAAAGGTTTCTCATGCCAATGATTATATCAAAAGGAGATAGTTAAGTAGAACTTTTTGTTGTATTTTCTTGTTTATCTTCCTCCTCTATATCCTTTATCTGGTTGTAGAGTGTTTCTAAATCTTCTGCAGGATCAGGAGGGGTAGGTTGTTGCTCCCTATCAGGTTGTACCTCTGTTTCTGAAGGGAGGTCTAAGATAGGGTCTGGTGCTTCAAACACCTCATTTACTGGTTGATCAATAGGTTGTTGTACAGTTTCTGGAGTAATCTCATCTTTTGTAGATGGTAATGACTGAGGTAATGCATAGTTTTTATCCACAATATCTGCTGTTTTATCTCTCCATATTAGTGATATTATGATGGGTAGAAGAATTGCGAATGCTATTAAGGCTAGTCCTCCTATTATGATATATAC
>JAAZIL010000085.1 GCA_012800885.1 Candidatus Dojkabacteria bacterium | reverse complement strand
TTGATAGAGAGGTGTTGGAGAAGAAGGGGATACCAGTCCCAGACATGATCTGTACTCTAAAAGTTGCTAGGAATGCTCTTGTAACAGATGATGACAGAGATTTAGAGAGTTACAGTTTACAATATCTTAGATACTACTTAGGTTTGTATCAGAGTGAGGACAAGAAACAGAGAAAAGCTCATGATGCATTAGATGATGTATATTTTCTGAGAGACCTATACAAATACTTAGAGAAGAATTTTACTTTAAGTACGGAGAATATGTTACTGATTAGTAAACAACCTCAAATAATGAGAGTAATGACCTTTGGACAGTATGAGGGTAAAACTTTTGAAGAGATAGAGAGAGAAGATAGAGGATATCTAGAATGGATTGTTGCTAAAATGGTTGATAAACCTGATTTACAATGGAACGCTCAACTAGCTTTAGATAAAGGATCAAGAGGTAGAACTCAATCTCTTTTTTAACTCCTCTTTAAGCCTTTCTAAATCTTCTTTCCGATATACTGATATTACAATTGAATCAGGAAATTCCTCTTTAATCTTTTTTGTAACCTCTTCTAATTTATCAAGAGAATATATATCCGCTTTAGTAAACAGTACTAACTCAGGTAAAGAGTATAAATACTCTGAGAGATTCTTAAACTCCTCACGAGTTGATTGATAGGTTTTCATTAGATCTTCATTCTCTAAGCTAATACAGTGAACTAACAGCTTTGAATATTTAGTATGTTTTACAAAATTAGAACCTAAACCCTTACCCTTATGTGTATCCTCAATTATTCCAGGCAGATCCATAAGAGTGTAGTAATCCATTACAGCTAATTGAGGCTCTAGTGTAGTGAATTCATAAGGTGCTACCCTGTATTTTGCATTTGACAGGGCATTTACAACACTTGATTTACCTGCATTGGGATATCCTAAAAATACAATATCTGCCTTTAGATTTAACTCCAATTTTATTCTCTTTCTCTCACCCATCTCTCCTCTTGTTCTAAGGTATCTTCCATCCCAGCCCTGATCCCGATGAGAGAAATTACCGTAGCCACCATTTCCTCCAGCGAGAATTCTAACTTTGTGATTTGCTTTAGATATAGTGATTATCTCACTACCATCTTCATTAAAAACTTTCGTTATTAACGGTACATGTATCTCAATACCTTCTCCTTGTTTACCTGTTCTCCTATTCTTTTCACCATTGAAACCATTCTCTGCTCTAAATTCTTTTATATTATGAATTTTTGATAAATCAAAAACATTTCTATCACCAACAAGATATATATCACCACCTCTCCCACCATCACCACCTATGGCTTTCTTTGATTTACTAAATGCAACCAACCCTTCACCTCCATCACCAGATTGAATTAATATCTCCGTAGTATCTTTCATACCTCTAATTCTACATTAATTAATAGTAATTGTAACCTTTTGACAAGAACGAACTGTGATGATAATCTGTAATAAATCTTAACATCTTCACTATAAATGAAAAACAGGTACGTTGTTAAATTTGCTGGTCAATCTGGTCAAGGAATTAATCTACTGGGTAAATTCTTTAGTTCATCATTAAAGAATCTAGGCCACTATATATTCGCATATAGGGAATATCCTTCAATAATCAGAGGGGGCTATGCATCGTATCAGATAGATGTATCTTCAGAGAATATATCTGCGTCATCTAAAAAATGTGATATCCTTACATGTTTTGCAAAAGAGGCTTTTGATGAATATATCTACTTCGTAAACAAAAATGGAGTAATTCTTCATAGTATAAAAGACATATCTTTAGATAAAAAAGAGGAGAACTTTTTAAAAGGTAATAATATTCAACTTGAATATTTTGATTTAGAAACAATTACTAAAAAAAACAAAGCTCCTTTAGTAATGGGTAATGTAGTCTTACTATCCGCTATTTTCAAACTATTAAACTTAGATGTAAAGCCTCTGGAAGAGGTAATAGTAGGACATTTTAAGAATAAGAAGAGGATTGATTTAGATGCGGAGAGAAGATGTATTCAAGCAGGGTATAATTTTAATTTTAGTGATACCACTAAAGTAAAAAAACTCTCCTTGGGTAAAGAGAAAAATTGGCACAATTCCTCTATACTAAGTGGAAATGATGCAATAGCTCTTGGTGCTATTACTGCAGGTTGTAGGGCATACTATGCATACCCTATGACACCTGCAACCTCAATACTTGCAACACTGGGTAACACATATCAAGAAACAGGTATTATCGTTAAGCAAGCAGAGAGTGAAATAACAGCAGCTCTAATGGTACTGGGTAGTATGTACATGGGTACAAGAGCATTTACTGCTACCTCTGGTGGTGGGTTTGATTTAATGACTGAGAGTATCTCTTTTGCTGGGATAGCAGAGATACCTCTTGTTATAGTATTGGGACAGAGAGCTGGTAGTGGTACAGGTGTACCTACATGGACCGGTGCTAGTGACCTAGATGTTGCTCTCCATGCAGGCCACGGTGAGTTCCCTAGATGTGTTATGGTGGCTAGTGATGCTATTGATTCATATGAATTAATTCAAGATGCATTCAATATTGCTGAGATATATCAGATACCTGTAATCTTACTAACTGAGAAACAAGTAGCTGAATCTCTTTTTAATATCCGTTCACTTCCAAGAGCAAAAAAGATAGAGAGAGGATTAATTACAAACGGTCAGAGAAGATATGAGATTACTAAGAATGGTATTTCACCGAGATGGTTACCTAAGAAAGGAAAAACCACCTACCTTACAAACAGTGATGAACATGATCAATACGGTATCAGTACAGAGAGTGAGAGTGAAATAGTAATGATGAGTGAAAAAAGAGAGAGAAAGATAAAAACTCTCTCCAGAGCTCTACCTCCTCCAAAGTATTACGGTCCTAAAGATCCTACTATAGTTTTTGTAGGTATCGGGAGTACCAAAAATGCAGTTTTAGATGCAATGAAAATTACAAAAAGAAGAGTAGGGTGTCTGCACTACAAATATGTTTATCCTTTTAAAAAAGAAAAAATACTTGAGTTCGCTGATAAGAAGGTAAAAATAGTACTGATAGAGAACAATCAAACTAACCAACTGGGTAAATTAATAAAAGAACAAGGTGGTATATATATACCCAATACTTTGAACAAGTATGATGGAAGACCTTTCTTTGTAGATGATATCTTAAACTATTTGAAAAAATAATGAGTATTACTATTGACTCCTACAATACAGATGTAAAAAATACCTGGTGTCCAGGTTGTGGTAATTTCAATATTCATTTGGCCTTAAAAAAAGCACTGGCTGAATTAAAAAAGGATCCTAGTGAGGTAGTGATTACATTTGATATAGGGTGTAACGGTAATGGAGGAGATAAAATTAAAGCTTTTAATATAAAAGGATTACACGGTAGAGCCCTACCTATAGCCATTGGAGCTCATTTAGCTAACAGAGAGATGACTACTATTGCAACTATTGGAGATGGAGGATGTTTACATGAAGGCATAGACCACCTTATTCACGGTATTAGATCTAATTACAACATTACTGTTTTAATTCATAATAATCAGAATTTTGCACTTACAACAGGACAGATTACCTCTACTACAATAAAAGGTAAACGGATGTACGGTTTCCCTCACGGAAAAACAGAAGGAGATATTAATATTGGAGAGTTGGTTCTTTCATTAAACCCATCTTTCTATGCAAGAGGATACTCAGGAGATTGCATACATCTTACAGAGATTATTAAGGAGGGAATTAAGCATAGAGGCTTTAGTGTTATTGAGATAATCCAATTATGTCCTACATACAATAGGGAGTTTAGTCATGACGTAGCAAGCAAATTAGTTAAAAAAGTAGATGTATCAGATAGTATTGAGAAAGCAAGAAAACATATATTGAACAGTAAAAATCTATCTATTGGAGTTCTTTATCAAAACAAGAAACTTACAGATTATTACTCTAGTTTAAAGAATAGAAAAAGTATTAAAACAGAATTAGTTGACGAAGTTAAAAGAAAGAATATCTCAAACATATTAGCAAAATTATAATCAGATGAAAGACAGTATACTCTCACCCAAAAGTATAGCAATTGTAGGTGTTTCCCAAGAGAAGAATAAAATTGGGAGTGTAATATATCACAATATTATAGAGGGAGGATATAAGGGTAAGGTCTATCCTGTTAACCCTAAATATTCAGAGATTGAAGGTAAAACTTGTTACCCAGACCTTTTAAGTATAAAGGATAGTGTTGAAATGGTATGTATTGTAATACCTTCTCAATTTGTTGGAAGTATAGTAAATGACTGTATTGAAGCAAAGGTACAGAGTGTAGTAATCATATCTGCAGGATTTAAAGAAACAGGCCAAGAGGGAGCAGAGTTAGAGAGAGAGATTTCAACAAAATTAAAGGAAGCTAATATACGTCTGTTTGGGCCTAACACACTAGGTATCATTAATAACAGTATAGATTTAAACCTATCTTTTGCACGAAAAAACCCTGGCAAAGGTACTACATCTTTTATCTCACAATCAGGTGCTTTCTGTACTGCAATTCTAGATATGGCACTGAGAGATAATATAGGGTTTTCAAAAGTAATCTCTATTGGAAACAAGGCAGATATAGCAGAGAATGAGTTAGTTGAATATCTTCTGAGAGATAGCGAAACTAAATCTATAGCTATATATCTAGAGGAGTTCTCTGATGGGAAAGATTTTGTTGAAATAGCCAAGAAATCAACTAAACCGATAATTATAATTGCCCCTGGGAATTCTCAGAAAGCTAGAGAGGCTATCTCTTCACACACAGGTTCTCTTGCTACATCTTACGATACAACACTTACTGCAATAC
>JAAZIL010000084.1 GCA_012800885.1 Candidatus Dojkabacteria bacterium | reverse complement strand
TCCTGAAGGAGTATATACCATTGAATTTGAGAGTGAAGGTATTAAGAGTCCTAGAATAAAATTAATACTTGAAAAAGATAGTAGTAAATTACCTTTGAAAATAAATATTACATAATGGATGCAAAAGCAAGAGCAAGAACAACTTTTTCAACACAAGATCATCTCGAAGTAAGGGACATTGTTGATGATTTAATAGTTACTAAGACAGGTACAGTAGCTATGATAATACAAACATCTGCAATTAATTTTGACCTGTTAGCAGAGTATGAGCAAGACAGTAAGGTATATGCTTTTGCTGGACTTTTAAACTCTCTAAATTTCCATATACAGATACTAATTCGTACTAAAAGGGTAGATATCTCTAACTATGTAGATTACCTTAAATCTCAAGAACATAATACTATGTCAGAAGGGCTTAGAAAACAACTTCAGATATATACACAGTTTGTACAAAATCTAATAATCCAAAATGATGTACTAGATAAAAACTTTTTCTTAGTAATCCCTTACAATCCTGCAGGAGAGATACCTGTTAGTAAGATCTTCCCTTCTAAGAAGGAGAAGAAAGAGACAGAGAGATATCAACAGATAAAACAGGAACAATTAATAGAAAAAGCTAAAATATTTCTATCTCCTAAGAGAGATCACATGCTTAAACAGTTAGCTAGAATGGGTTTAGTAGGTCACCAACTTACTACAAAAGAACTAATAACTGAATTGTATACAATATATAATCCAGATGACGAATTTAATATACGGTAATGGAAGACAAAAAGATTATGTCACAAACAATGGAGAGGTTAGAAGAGAGAGAAAAAAATCTCCCTGAGAACAAGTACGCCTCTTTTCGAGATGATTTAAAAAATAGGCTTGGTAGTACAACAGAGAGAGATAAGGAGGAAGAACAAAAGAAGAAGAAATATAATGAGCCTGAAGAAATAAAAAAGAAGCATCCTTTCTTCAAATTCTTAGATAATTTTATACCTACCAGCAAGGAGATAAAGCCTACCTTTAAACAGGAACGACCACTAACAAAGTATGATGGTTTTACAACACAAGATATTATTGCACCAATAGATATAGAGGTAGATTTCAATCATTTACAGATGGGAGATTTTTACTTCAAGACCTTTTTTGTAAGTGGTTATCCTAGGTTTGTAGGTCCTAACTGGTTATCCTCTATAATCAACTTTGAGCACTCTCTAAGAATTAGTACTTTTTACTACCCAGTAGACTCCAAAGTTATACTTGATAAACTCAAAAGAAAGATTGGAGAGATGGAGGCTACAATATATGGACAGATGGAGGAACGGAAAGTAATAGATCCTTCAGTTAAGGTTGCTCTATCCGATGCACAACAATTACAAGACTCTATCGCAGAAGGAACAGAGAAATTCTTCCATTTTACAATGTACATTACAATTTATGCTCCAACTGTAGATCTTTTAGAGAAATATAGTCGTAATGTTATCTCTACATTAGCTGCTATAAATGTAACTGCAAAAGCTGCTACTCTTCAACAAGAACCTGGCTTTATCAGTACCCAACCTATCGGTCTTGACAAGCTTTACATTACTAGGAATATGGATACTACATCTCTAGCTACTACGTTCCCATTTGTAACATCAGAGCTAACAATGGATCATGGAATTATGTATGGGATTAATATGCATAATAATAGTTTAGTAATCTTTGATCGTTTTGAACTTGAGAATGCTAATGCCGTTGTCTTTGCAAAATCAGGAGCAGGTAAAAGTTACTTTGTTAAGCTAGAGGCTGTAAGAAGCCTTATGTTAGGAACAGAGGTAATCATTATTGATCCAGAGAGAGAGTATGAAGATCTCTCTAAAGCAGTAAATGGCTCATACATATCATTCTCACAAGACAAAGGACACAAAATGAATCCATTTGAACTCTCTGGAATTACAGAAGAGGATGATGAAGATGAACTAAGAGCTAAACTTCTCTCTTTGCAAGGGTTCTTTAAAATTATGTTCGATGGTTTAACAAGTATTGAAGCTTCTATTGTTGATAGAGCATTGATATTAACATACAGAGAGAAAGGTATTACTTTTGACCCTATTACTCAAACAAAAACTCCTCCTATGTTGGAAGACTTCTACAAAGTGCTTAAGGGTATGGCAGAAACAGAAGCACATGAGCTTGCAAGAAGAATGGAGAAATACATTATTGGTAGTGGTGCTGGGGTATTCAACGAAGCTACTAACTTCGAAATAGATAACCCCTTTACTGTGTTTAGTATTAGAGATCTACAAGAAGAATTAAAACCATTAGCAATGTATCTAATGTTAGATTTTATCTGGACTATAATTCGAAAAAAGAGAAAAAGAAGATTCTTAGTTGTTGATGAAGCATGGTACATGATGCAGAGAGAGGATTCTGCTAGATTTATGTTCTCAATTGCCAAGAGAGCTAGAAAGTATTATCTAGGATTAACAACAATCACTCAAGATGTAGCAGACTTTATGACTAACGAGATGGGACGCGCTATCATTTCAAACTCTTCACTACAGTTCCTTATGATGCAAAGCCCTTCTTCATTAGATAGATTACAAGAGACTTTCAATCTCTCTGATGGAGAGAAACACTTTCTGTTAACATGTGATAGAGGACAAGGACTCTTCTTTGCAGGACCTAATCATGTTGCAATACAGGTACTCTCAAGTGTTATGGAACACGAGTTAATTACTTCAGATCCAAGAGAGGTCGAAGAGATAAAAAAGAGGGCTCACTTACCAGATACTAGAACAATAACTGAATTAGCAGAGATTTTTGATTCTCCTGCAACACAACAGAGTATCACAACAGATGCTCCTAGGACACGTGATACCTTTGAAAAGGCTGTAGGAAGGAGAAAGGAAGATATTCAAACCATACAAGAGGAGAGAAGAGATTATCAAAGAGATTTAGAGGAAACTCTTAGAGAACAGGAGGAAACTCTAAATCCTGATAAATATGCATACAAAGAATCATCTGGTAAAACAATTGCAGAAAACACATTAACAGGACAGATAATCAAAGAGAGAGAAGATATACAGAGAGGTAAATTACATATTACACCGCAAGGAGTAGTTGGAGATACTAATGATGAGCAACCAGAATAGTGATAATACAATTAATAGGTACTCTTTAACACACAAATCAAATGTGGTTGATGTAAACAAGCATCTAATTAATCACTCTGAAGATATTAAAAGAGAAAACACTCAGCAAAAGGACTCTCCTCCAGCATATGTTATCCGTGCTACAGAAGCATTAAGAATTGTTAATCCATTTAGAGGAGTTTAACTGAGAGGACCTTGATCTGCTAAAACATACTCTCTAAGATTCTCAGGAGATATGATAATAGGGGGTGTCTTCCCCTCTACTATCTCTCTAGCAGCACTCCTTATCATTGTTGCAATATTCCTTTCCAACTGCCTTAAGCCTGCATCAAAACCTACTGGACGAATTATTAATGGCCATACTTCTTCCATAATCTGAACATACTCCTTAGTAAGGCCTGTGTTTGCCAATACTCTTGGTAGAAGATATGACTGCGCAATAACTTTTTTCTCCTCATCAGAGTAACTTGTAAATCTAATTACCTCTAGCCTATCTAAAAGAGCTGCAGAGAGACCACCTAAATTATTTGCTGTACATACAAAAAACACCCTAGAGAGATCTACAGGATAATCAATATAGTGATCTATAAAGGCATGATTCTGCTCAGGATCTAGAATTTCTAATAGGGCTGCCATAACATCATTAAGTAGTCCTACATTAGTAGCAGCCTTCTCAATCTCATCTATTAATATTACTGGATTCATAGTACCTGTTCTCACTAAAGCTTTGATAATTTGACCTGGTTCTGAATCTAGTTCATGTCTAGGAACACCTCTCAGAGTTCTTACGTCTCCTATTGCCCCTAATGATATTCTTACAAATTTTCGCCCCATTGAATTAGCAATAGATTCTGTTATAGAGGTTTTACCTACACCTTGTAAGCCAACAAAGAGTAAAACAGGAGCAACTACTCTTGTAACTTCTCTTTGATTAATAGGTAGTTCAGTATCTCTGTGTACCCTTCGTGTCTTTAACTGCATCACTGAGAGATAATCTAGTATTAGATTCTTTACTGTATTCATACCGTAGTGAGTTGTATCCATAATCTGTTTAGCGTTTTGAATATTCAGATTGTCTTGCGTAACAGTAGCCCAAGGAATTCTTGTTATCCAATCTACATATTTATCAATCTTCTCAAATTCAGAGCTATAACTACCTAATTTGGCAATCCTCTCTAATCTATCAACAGAACGCATTGTCTCTTCTTTCAGCTCAACAGGTGCATTTGAAGAAGTTAGTTTGTTCCTTAACTGAACAATTTCAGCAATCATATCCCCTGCAACACCCTGACTGCTACTGGGAGATTGATAATTTGTCGGATTTAAATTCATATTAGATACTATCACATTTAAGACCCTGTTTACCTGACCTATAACATAGTAAGAAGAGGGATCTTCTTGTATTAAGACTAGTCCAAGGAAGAGCTACATAGAAGCTACTTATTCAAAACATTCTTAACACTCTACAATAGAATACTTTTTAGAAATTCATCCATATCTTACTTGCCTGTACAGTCATATCACCCTTGTATTTACTACCTAAACTATCACTACCATAAGGTCTTTCACAGTTACTACTTATCTCCTCAAAAGCTAATTGTGCTATCTTCATTCCTGCATATATTCTTATCGGTAGTGGTGACAAGTTAACCATCTCTAGAGTTAACCTTATTCGATTCCCTGGGTCTAAAAAGCCCCCTGTTACATGTATTATCAACCCTATTCTTGCTAAAGAACTTTTACCTTCAAGTCTACCTACATGTTTTGAGTCAACACCGGTAATCTCTCGAATATTCCCTAATACTAACTGTCTAGGCTCAATTACAAAGCCTACCTTCTCATCAATCT
>JAAZIL010000083.1 GCA_012800885.1 Candidatus Dojkabacteria bacterium | reverse complement strand
TTTAGTATTCGTGAGGTACACAATTCTCAATATGCAAAATTTGATCCTGTTACAAGTCCAGAGAGTGCAAATATAGGGGTTGTTTTACAGCTATCAATTTTAGCTAGAGTAAATGAGTTTGGTTTCTTGGAATCTCCTTACAGAGCTGTTATTAAAGAGGTAGAGAACAAAAAGACAAAGCTAGTAAACAGGATTCTAAATCAAGATATTAAAGATATTGCTAAAAAAGGTACCTTAATTACAACAGAGATTGCAGATAAAATTGTAGCAAGAAAAGAGATTAAGAAGATAAAGGTTGTACCTTTTATCTCAGAAGAGATTAAATACTTTGATGCATTGGAAGAAGAGAGTAGATATATTAGTATACCTTCAATAAAAACAGATAAACACTGTAATATTCTAGAATCACTAGTACCTATCAGAAACAAAGGAGATTTTGTTTTAGAAGATGTTAATCTTTTAGACTATGTAGATGTTTTAACCTATCAACAAGCTGGATTAGGTATGGCTTTAATTCCATTCGTATCACATGATGAGGCTATGAGAGCACTAGCAGGAGCGAATATGCAAAGACAAGGAGTACCCTTGGTTAAACAAGAGGCACCTTTAGTAGGTACAGGAGTAGAAGAGATAGTTGCAAGACAGTCAGATTGGAGTGTATTTGCAAATGAAGATGGTGAAGTGCTGTATGTTGATGCAAATAGATTATCAGTGAAGTATAGTAAGACGGGAGTACAAGATTACAAGATAACAAGCTTCTATAGGACTAATGACAACACATCTTTTACTCAGAGACCGATTGTAGAACAGGGCCAAAAATTTAAAAAAGGAGATGCATTAATAGATAGTCCTACATGTGTAAGTGGAGAGTTAGCCGTTGGAACTAACCTGCGAGCAGCACTAATGTTCTATGAAGGGTATAACTATGAAGATGCTGTTGTTATCTCTGAGAGAGTTGTAAGAAAAGACTTACTTACTTCTGTGCATATTAGAGAGTACAAAGTAGAAATTAGGGATACAGAACTAGGACCTGAGCTGTTTACTGCCGATATCCCTCATGTAAATGAGAGGATTCTTCAGAAATTAGATATGGTTGGTATTGTAATGGAAGGTATGAAGGTAAGAGCAGGGGATATTTTAGTTGGTGTTATTGCACCTCGAGGTGAGAAAGAGTTAACAGCAGAGGAGAGGTTACTTAGAGCTATATTCGGAGAATCAGCAAGTGATGTAAGAGATAACTCATTAAGACTCCCTCACGGTGAAGAGGGTATTGTTATACATACACAGAGACTCTCTGCAGAGAAAGGAGACAAACTTATGCCTGGAGTATTAGAGGAGGTTAAGGTATGGGTTGCTAATACAAAGAAATTAGGATATGGAGATAAAATATCAGGTAGGCACGGTGACAAAAATACTGTGGCTGCTATTAGACCTATTGAAGATATGCCATTTACAAAAGATGGAAAACCGGTAGATATTGTTCTTACCCCTACTTTTCTAAAGAGAATGAATATGGGTCAAGCAGAAGAGATACATTTTGGTTTGTATGCAGATCTTTTAGATGAGAAGTTTGCTTTTCCTCTTTTTGAGAATGTAAACATGGAGTGGTTAGAAGCGGAACTAGAGAAGAAAGGGTATACAACCGAGAAGAAAGCAGATCTCTACGATGGTAGAACAGGAGAGAAATTCCCTAGACCTGTTACTGTTGGAATGAAATATGTTCTTAAACTTCACCATATTGCAGATGAGAAAGTACACGCTAGATCTACTGGACCCTATACTGCTGTAACACAGCAGCCGTTAAGTGGAAAGGCACAGAGAGGTGGTCAGAGATTTGGAGAGATGGAAGTTTGGGCACTAGAGGCACACGGTGCTCCTTATGCACTACAGGAGATTTTAACTATTAAATCAGATGATGTTAAAGGTAGATCTTCTGCTTACAAAGCAATTATACATGGGGAGAAAATTGAGAGTGTAAATATACCTGAATCTTTCAAGGTATTAATTAAAGAACTAAATGCTCTCTGTCTAAATATTGATTTAATTTCTAAAAAACCTGAGGAGGTTTCAGAGGATGAACAGTCAGAACAAGTATAAATTTGAAGATTTTGATGCTCTAAAACTTACATTAGCTTCACCCGAGAAAGTGGTAGATTGGTCTTACGGTGAGGTTACAAAAGCAGAGACTATCAATTACAGAACTTTTAGGGCAGAACCAGATGGTCTTTTCTGTGAAAAGATCTTTGGTCCAACAAAGAACTATGAATGTTACTGTGGTAAATACAAGAAAATTAGATACAAAGGTATTGTATGTGATAAGTGTGGTGTAGAGGTTACTACTAAGGATGTAAGAAGAGAGAGAATGGGTCATATTACATTGGCAGTGCCGGTTACACATGTGTGGTTTGCATACGGTATCCCCAACAAGATGTCTATAGTATTAGATATATCTCATAAGAAACTACTCTCTGTTATCTACTATACAAGATATATGGTAGTAGAGATTGAGAAAAAGGACAGGAAAGGCGTTCTTGCTAAGTTAGAAGTCTTACGTAAAGAGGAATCCGAAAATCTTCAGAAAGAACTTGAAGAGGAGCTTAGGTTAAGTGACAAGATGTATGATGAAGAGATAAAAGCTATTAAGAAAGAGAAAAAGAGTAATGATTTTAAGATGAGTCAGATAGAACACAAGAAGAAGCAAGCAGGTGCTATGATTAGAAGAGATTTTGCAGAGAGAGAAGAAGAGAGAGAGAACTTTTTCTCAAGGTTGCAACAGATTGTTGAACAGGTGGATGTAGGAACAGTTTTAACAGAGGATGAATACCTTGATTTAGAGGAGAGAGATCTACTCTTTTTCAATGCTATGATGGGTGCAGAAGCGATTAAAAAACTTTTGAAGGGTCTTGATCTGGAGAAAGAGTTAGGAAAATTACGAAGGGATATTAAGAAACAGAAAGGAGAAAAGAAACTTGCTACGATAAAGAGGATACAATACTTAGAAGGTTTCCAGAAGAATGATATTGATCCTAGTTGGATGGTAATTGACATCCTACCAGTTCTTCCTCCTGAATTGAGACCTATTATCTCCCTTCCAGGGGGGAAGTTTGCTACATCGGATCTAAATGATCTGTATAGAAGAATTATTAACAGGAATAATAGGTTAGCTAGATTAATAGAGATAGGAGCTCCAGATATCATTCTTAGGAATGAAAAGAGGATGTTACAAGAATCAGTTGATGCGGTTATTGATAACTCTCACAGACCATCTAAACCGATGATGAATAGTAAGAGATTACCTTACCAATCATTAACAGATGATCTAAGAGGTAAGAAAGGTATATTCAGAAAAAACCTCTTAGGAAAGAGAGTAGATTATTCTGGTCGTGCAGTAATAGTAGGAGATCCAAGCCTAAAGTTAGATCAGTGTGGTATTCCTAAATCTGTTGCTTTAGAGATGTTTAAACCCTTTATTACACATCAACTATTAGAGATGGAGTTAGCACCAAATATTAGGATAGCTAAGGACATAATTGAGGAGGGAGAAGATGTAATATGGGATATTTTAGAGAAAATAATTGATGGTAATCCAGTATTGCTTAATCGTGCTCCAACATTACATAAATACAGTATTCAAGCTTTCTACCCACGACTAGTTGAAGGAGAAGCTATTAGACTGCATCCTCTAGTATGTAAAGCTTTTAATGCTGACTTTGATGGAGACCAGATGTCTGTACATGTATTACTTACAGACGAAGCCCTACAAGAGGCTAAGAAAGGTATCATGGCATCTAAAAATATTGTAAATATATCTAATAGCCAGGTACTCGCTACTCCTGCAAAAGATATGTTACTAGGGTTCTATTTAATGACAACAAAAGAAGAAATAGAAAAGCCTAGGATATTTGCTTCTGCAGATTTAGCTATAAAGGCATTTGAGAGAGGGATAATATCAATAAAAGAAGAGATTCTTGTGAAGATAAATGATGAGATAGTAAGTACTTCTGTAGGTAGATGTATATTTAATAGTGTTTTTCCTTCTGATTATGATTTTGTTAATAAAAAAGTTGGTGGTGGAGAGATATCCGAGATAGTAGATGATATTAAGGATAAGTATCCTTTAGAGGTTGTTGTAGAACTTCTGGACAAGTTAAAAGATATGGGTTTTAAGTATGCAACTAATTTAGGTTTCTCTTTCTCTAATGAGGATTGTATTGTCGATTTTGATGTTAAGTCTAGGATAAAGGAGGTAGAGGAGAAGGATATACAGCTACAAGAGAACTACTTACAAGGCTTAATTACAGAAGAAGAGAAAATCAATCTCTCTACAGAGATGTGGGATGACTTCTCTACTGATTTAGCAGAAGAAGCATGGAAAACTTTGGATTCAGATAATCCGGTATTTGAGATGGTGGAATCTAAAGCTAATGGTGGGAAGATTCAGGCAAGACAGGTATTAACCATTAAAGGGGTTGTTAGAGACTCTAGAGGTAACAGAGTATCACTTCCGATTAAAGGTAATTACAGGGATGGATTAAGTGCATTTGAATATTTTGTTGCTGCAAATGGAGGAAGAAAAGGGATTGCAGACAGATCCTTAAGGACATCTTCCTCAGGTTATCTAACTAGGAAATTGGTAGATGTAGCCCATGACGTTATTATAAGGTTCCAAGACTGTGGCTATGAAGGAGAAGGTCTTCTTGTAAGAGGGGATGATAACAGGAGGATGAGTTATGAAGATAGAATCTTTGGTAGAGTAGCTGCAAAAGATATTGTTAGTTCAAAAGGTGAGGTTATTGTAGAACGTAATAATCATATTAGTAGAAAAGATGCGGAGAGAATATGTGATGAAGGTATCCAAGAGATACATGTAAGATCTCCTATTCTATGCAAGGCACCTTTAGGAATATGTAGTAAGTGTTACGGTGTTAATTTAGAAGATGGCGAGGAGATTGAAATGGGAAGAGCAGTCGGTGTAATTGCTGCTCAATCAATAGGAGAACCAGCCACACAGATGACAATGCAAACTTTCCATAAGGGTGGTGTTCAAAGGACTGACATAACCCAAGGTTTACCAAGGGTAGAGGAGTTGTTTGAAGCTAGATCTCCTAAAGCAGAGGCAGATATTGCAACAGTAAACGGTAAGGTTCATATAGATAGGGCAGAAGATGACTCAGCAACTATCTTAATTACTGGAAGTAAGGAGATGAAGAGACAGTTTATTGTTTCTCAAGCAAAAAAGTTAATGGTAAAAGATGAGGATAAGGTGAAAATGGGTCAAATACTATTTATAGATGAGTATGAAACTGAGAGACAGGCTCCTTTTGGTGGTGATGTAAAAATTGAGGGTGGTATTCTAACTCTGAGAGGTACGATAAAAGCAGAAGAGATTGTTACTGTACTTCCTAAGGTAGAGATCTTGGTTAAAGAGAAAGAAGAGATAAAGGCAGGACAACAGTTAACAGCAGGTTCAATTGATCCAAAGAAATTAGCTGATAATGCAGGTATACAAGTTGCTCAAAAATATATCTTGGATGAAGTCCAAAAGGTATTTAATGAGCAAGCAATTCCTATCGGAGATGTTCATATTGAAGTAATAATTAGACAGATGGCTAGATTAGCAAAGGTGTTTGAATCAGGAGATACAGATTACTTAGTTGGTTCTTTAGTTAATAGATTCATATCCGAGGTAAAAAACAGTTTACTTCTTGCGGAGGGTAAAAGGAAAGCATTAGTAGAGCCTAGATTACTAGGTATTAAGGCTTCAGCCCTTTACACTGAGAGTTTCCTCTCTGCTATGTCATTCCAAGAGCAAGTAAGAGTGTTAACAAATAGTGCAATACTGGGTAAAACAGATTATCTAAGAGGTATGAAAGAGAATGTAATGATTGGAAGAAGGATACCATCAGGTGAAGCAGCAGAGATTCATAATATGTCAGAATTAGAGGAGATTAAAATATAATTGTTTTTGTAGTATAATACGAACCATGCCAACAATAAATCAATTAGTAAGAAAACCTAGGACAGCGGAGAAGAAAGATACGAAATATATCGGACTAGCTACTAACTATAACCCTTTGAAGAATAGATACAAGAGGGTAAATAGTCCTTTTAAAAGAGGAGTATGTTTACAGGTTAAAACAATGACACCTAAGAAACCTAACTCAGCACTGAGGAAAGTTGCAAGGGTAAGGTTATCAAACGGTATGGAAGTAACAGCATATATACCAGGAGAGGGACATAATTTACAGGAGCACTCAGTTGTGATGGTAAAGGCTGGTAAAAAAAGAGATCTGCCTGGTGTTAAGTATATAGTTGTAAGAGGTAAGTACGATACTGCTGGTGTTCAAGGAAGAAAGCAAGCTAGATCAAAATATGGAGTTAAGAGTTCATCTAAAGAATAATATTAATGATTATTTAAATGAGAGGAAAGAGAGCTAAAAAGAGAGTAATAGCTAAAGATAGAAAATACAATGATGAAGTTATAGGTAGGCTTGTTACTAAGGTAATGCAAGGAGGGAAGAAATCTTTAGCAGAGACATTAGTATATTCAGCTATTGAATCAGGTTCTAAAAAAAGTAATATACCTGTAATAGAGTTCGTACATACAGCTATTGATAATATAAGGCCAGCTCTTGAAGTTAAGTCAAGAAGGGTTGGTGGTGCAAACTATCAGATACCAGTTCCAGTTAATCCTAGAAGACAGGAAACTTTAGCAGTAAGATGGTTAGTTGATATCGCAAGATCTAAAACAGGTAAAGCATTTGATCTGTTACTAAGTAATGAGATGTTAGATGCCTTTAAAGGTGAGGGAGATGCTGTAAAGAAGAAAAATGATGTAGAGAGAATGGCAGAAGCAAACAAGGCATTTGCTCACTTTAGATGGTAATTACTTAGTACTATCTATCCTTACCCAACTCTCTTTGAATTCTTTTTTAACTACTACTCTATCCCAATATATCTTTAACCATGTTATTAACCTAACAGGAAAGAGTGCTATTGACCATAACATCTCTTTAATACTCTTTGGATATTGTAGTACAAACAGAGAGTATTTAAGTTCAATAAAGAAACTCCTACTCTGTGCATCTTTCTGAAATACATTGTACTTTTTTAACTGTATAAATCCTCCTAAGGATCTTACTTTCTGTTTGTAATAATCATTAAGATTTTGTGGAAATTTAACATAACATTTTGCTTTAGGAGCATATCCAATCTCTTTGCCTAAATTCCTTATACAGTAAGATATATAGGCATCATCAGATAATACATCTTCTGGTATATCTATCTTTAGTTTCCTACAAGCCATTATGTATCCACTCATAGGGAAGAAGTCCTTTTTACTGATGTAGTACTCTCTGTTTGCTACCTTCTCCATTACTGTAGATCTTCTGTGATGTGCAGAATCAGAGAGTAGGTGTCCCCAGTATCTCATCATACTATCTCGTTTATCACTAGAGACAGGTCTACCACTAACACCATATATATTACTGTTTTCAAATGGTTCTATGAGATGAAAGACAGCTTGTTTACCGAAATACGTATCCCCATCTGTGAATATTAGAATATCACCCTTAGCTTTTTTAATTGCCATCTTTAGAGCATAAGGTTTTCCTTTCTTAGGATCTTTTATCTGTATATATTCTTTAGAGGAGAGATTTAAACTATCTGCTTCTTTCTTACCAGCATCTAAAGTTTCTTTATCAGGAGAGACTTGTAAAATTTCATATTCACCTCTTAGACCTGAATAATTGCTCTCTGCAATACTCCTAATACATTTTGCAATGGTATTAGGTTCTTTCCATGAAGTAATAATTATTGAAATCATAATATTGTAGTATTATAAAAGGAAAGAGTATAAAAAGGAAGATTACCCTCTTTGTTCTTCAGAGGTAGGTTGAGAATCATCTTGCTCTCTTCCTTCTCCTTCGGGTATCTCTTCTCCTTCAGGCACTTCCTCTCCCTCAGGTATCTCTTCTTCCTCTGTATCTTCAACTATAATCTCTTCTTCTTTCTGAAGTTCCGTAATAGTAACAATAGTAGCACTCTGTAGTTCCTCATTCATTAAAGACATACCTTTAGGGAAATCTAAATCATCAAGAGCAATAGTTTCTCCTGGATGGTTTAGATTGGATACATCTACCTCTATAAAAGGTACTAAGTCTTTCAATGTACATCTTACCTCTATACTATCTAATACATTAACCATTACTCCAAGATTGTTCTTTACAGCAGGAGCAGTTCCTACAATATTGAAAGGTAAGGTAAATGTCATAGGGGCATCTTCATCGATTTGAAAGAGAGAAACATGGTTTACTTTCTCAGTAACAGGGTGTAAGTCAAATTCTTTGACAACTGTTTTAAACTCTTTTTTATCTAATTTAGCATCAATGATAGAGGTAGAGGTAGTATTTCTCAAAAGCCAATTTGCATCTGTTTCACTTAGAGATACATTTGTAGAATCACCTTTAGCATTGTATACAACAGCAGGTATTACTCCTTCTTTTCTAAGTTGTTTTACTTTTTTCCCTCTTGCATCTCTTTTATTTAATAGTAGCGTTTCCATAACGAATGAGAGTATAGCAAAGTTATACCCATTTATCAATGCTACTAATCTAGTAATAGCAGGGTAAACTATTTCTCTTTTTTAAAAAAGTTCATCTAAATAGTTGACATATTTAAAATTAGGCAATATACTCTTAGCAGGTAACCTGATTGAGTGCTAATATGGATATTACAGAGAGACAGAGAGAAATTTTGATGGCAATAATAAATGAATTTATGGAGAGCCCTGATGAGGTAGGCTCACTCTCTCTGCTGGAGAAGTATGATTTAGGGGTTAGTTCAGCAACAATAAGGAATGAAATGGCGAGATTAATGGAGATGGGTCTTCTTAGAAAGAGCCACATCTCATCTGGAAGATATCCAACAGATCAGGCTCTACGTATGTATGTTAGTAACATACTAGGTAGTTGCTCTTTAAATCCGTTAATAACAATTGAAATAAGGCAAGGTATCTTTAGAGATAGGTTTTCTAAAGAATCAGTTCTTAATTCAATACTAAAAATTCTCTCAGAGGAAACAGAGAGTATTGTCTTTGTCGTAATGGATCAGTTACCAAGGTATTGGGGATTATCTAATCTATTTAAATATGAAGAGTTAAGAGATTGGGAAAAGGTACAGAGAATAGTAAATATATTAGAGGATAGTGCCTTTTTGAACAAATTAATGGAGAGATACAGTAGTACCGGTGTGTCATTAGTAATAGGTGAAGAATCTGGTATTAAAGATTTAGGAGAGTGTACAATGATGTTTACTACATTACCTTTCTGGGATACAGATAGTTCGCATATAGGGTTGATTGGCTCTAAAAGAATGGATTATGCTAAAAATATCCCTGCTCTAAGAGAGGTACAGAGTTCAATGCATAATGCAATGAAGGGTTGGAGTTAAAATGTATATCAATGATGTATGAAAGATACTAAAAGCACAAAAAGTGTAAAAGATAAAAATACTGCAACAAAAATAGAAGAGTTACAAGAGAAAATACGACAGTTAGCTCTTACAATAGATAAAGTTGAAGATGAAAAACAAGAGATTATTAATCAGCTTAAAAGAGCATTAGCTGATTATCATAATTTAGAAGCTAATATACAGAAGAGATTAAATACTATTCTCTTCCAATCTAAAAAAACATTAGCAGAGAGTTTAATTGTTGTAGTAGATGACCTTACTATGGCGATGAAGAGTAAGGAGGAGATAGAGTTTGATGAAAAAAGTGAATCATGGGCCAACGGTATAGCTGAAGTTTTTAAAAATTTAGAGAAGGGTTTAGAGGAGATAGGTTTAAAGAAATATATACCTGAAAAGGGGAGTAAATATGACTCATCCTTACATGAAGCATTAGCTGTAGTAGAGGGAAAAACTCCAGGTGTAATCTATGATGTTATACAACCTGGATATATGTTAGATGAGATAGTAATACGACCATCTAGAGTGGTTGTGACTAAAAGTAAATAAATTATTAATATATTAATATGAGTAAGATAATCGGAATAGATTTAGGTACCACCAACAGTGCTATGGCATATATGTCTGGTGGTAAAGCAAATATAATTGCTAACTCTCAAGGAGGGAGACTTACACCTTCTGTTGTTGCATATGATGACAAAGGGGAGACTTTAGTAGGTACTCCTGCAAAGAATCAAGCTGTTACAAACCCAGAGAGTACAATTTACTCTGTAAAGAGATTAATAGGTAGGTCTTGGAGTGACTCTGAGGTTAAAAAGGATAAAGAACTTTTGCCTTTTGAAATGAGAAAATCCAAGAGTGATGGTGTAGAGGTTAAGATGGGTGATAAGTGGTACACCTCACAGGAGATCTCTGCAAAGATTCTCGGTAAGTTAAAGAAAGATGCAGAGGAGTTCTTAGGAGAGAAGGTTACAGATGCTGTAATAACAGTACCTGCGTACTTTGATGATTCACAGAGACAAGCTACTAAGGATGCTGGTAAGATAGCAGGGTTTAATGTTAAAAGAATTGTAAATGAGCCTACTGCTGCAGCATTAGCTTACGGTTTAGATAGTAAGAAGGACGAGAAAGTCGCTATATTCGACTTAGGAGGTGGTACATTCGATATCTCAATCCTAGAGATAGGCGATGGGGTATTTGAAGTACTCTCTACAAATGGAGATACTCATCTAGGGGGTGATGACTTCGATCAGGTAATAATTGATAAATTAGTAAAAGATTTTAACAATAGTGATGGGGTAGATTTGAAAGGGGATCGAACTGCACTCCAAAGATTAAAAGAAGCAGCAGAGAAGGCAAAGATAGAGCTTTCTACTTCAGAAGAAACAGAGATAAATATTCCATATGTTACAGCTACTTCAAGTGGACCAAAGCATCTTAAGGTTAAGATTACAAAAGCTGATTTAGAGAAATTAACAGCTGACTTAATTGATAGTACAGCTAAGCCTTGTGAGAAGGCATTAAAGGATGCAAAATTAAAAGCTTCAGATATTGATGAGGTGCTGTTAGTTGGAGGTATGACTAGAATGCCTGCAGTAGTTAAGAAAGTTAAAGAGATATTTGGTAAGGAACCAAACAAAAGTGTTAATCCTGATGAAGTAGTTGCAGTTGGTGCAGCAATTCAAGGTGGTGTTTTAGGAGGTGATGTAAAAGATATTACACTTTTAGATGTTACACCTCTCTCTTTAGGATTAGAAACTCTGGGTGGTGTTATGACAAAGTTAGTGGATAGGAATACTACAATTCCTGTAGAGAAAAAGGAGATATTTAGTACTGCTGCTGATAATCAACCTGCTGTAGAGATACATGTTCTACAAGGAGAGAGAGAGATGGCTATAGATAACAAAACATTGGGTCGATTTGTATTAGATGGTATCCCACCTGCACCCAGAGGTATTCCTCAGATAGAGGTTGTATTTACAATAGATGCTAACGGTATTCTAAATGTAAATGCTAAAGATTTAGCTACAAACAAGGAACAGAAGATTACTATTACAGCTTCAACAGGTCTTAAAGAAGATGAAATTGAACAGATGGTTCAAGATGCAGAGAAATATGCAGAGGAGGATAAAAAGAAGAAAGAGAGAGCAGAGAAAAGGAACAATGCTGATTCTCTATGCTTTAGTATTGAGAGACTTCTTAAGGAGAGTGGAGACAAGATAGAAGATAGTGATAAAAAAGATTTAGAAGAGGGTGTAGAAGAGATAAAGAAATTGATAGAGAAAGATGATTTCGATGAAGGAGAGGTAGAGAGTAAGGTAGATTCTCTTACTGAGAGAATGCAAGAGGTAAGTAAAAAGATGTATGAGAAAGCTTCAGAAGAATCTGCTGAGAAAAGTGATGAGAAAGAGTCAGAGGAGAAAGAAGAGGAAGTTAAAGAGGGAGAAGTTGTAGGTGAGGAGTAAAGAGTAATTGAGGAGGGGGAGTTTTCTCTTCCTCCTTTTTCTGTTATCATTTATAATATATATACTTAATCTTTACTGCCTAATTATATGTCAACTTTGGAGAAAAAAAACATATCTTCCGTATTTGAGATGATATCTGCAATACAGAAGTTTCTTTTTTACATTATCCTATTCGTTATACCTTGGTTTATCATCCCTTTACCTTACGATTCTACTGAGAAAATGAAAGGTATTCTTTTTGTCTTTCTTGCATCACTATTAATACTGCTAGAGGTAATTAAATGGATATGGGATGGTAAAGTATCTGTTATTAGGTCATCTCTGGATAAAGCATTTCTACTTCTGTTTGGTTCCTTCTTAATATCTACACTATTTGCAAGAGATCAATGGATATCTCTCTGGGGATTTGATGGTAGGATGGGGACAGGGTTTCTAGTTATCTCTATTCTGTTTGTATTTTTCTTCTTAGCTAGAGGCTTCTTACGAGAGAAGAAAGAATTAATTAGATCACTTGAGATATTATTAGGTGGTATTGGTTTCCTTATCCTATTAAGTTTCCTCTCTGTTCTTAAGGTAGAGCTATTTAGTTGGATACCTTTTGTAGGTGAATTCTTTGCGGTAGGGTTACCTCTATCTTTCTCTTTCTTAGAGATAATGTTAGTTACAGGTGTAGGAATCTTCTTGAGTCTTTTGTTGCTTGTTGAGCATATGAAGGCGAAAAGATTCCAATCAGCTATATTCCCAATATTAGTAATGGGTATATCACTAGTTGCTCTACCGATATTTTCAGTAAGTCACGGTGCATTAATTCCAGTATTAATCTTAGTTGTAATGTTAGTTGTTTGCCTATTTCTCTGGATATACTTGGAGAAATCTCTCAAAGTTCTACCTGTTGGTTTCTTTGTTCTCTCTGCATTGGCACTTCTGTTTAGTATTGGGTTCCAGTATGATTCTTTTAGAGATTCTGTATTAGGTAAATCTTTTGATACTATTGTACCTATTACTCTTGGTACAGATATTTCATGGACTGTTTCTAGCTCTTCAATAGTAGATGATTTCTTCAGAGGTGTAGTTGGATTAGGGAATGATTCATTTGCAATAGCATACAATAGGTACAAGCCTGTTACAGAAGGCATAATTGCTTTAGGTAATACATCATTTATTGTTGGTTCTAATGAGATATTTACAATATTAGCAAACAGAGGATTGATAGGTATTATAGTATGGATATTATTAGGAATTGTATTCATCAGAACATTAGTTAAAGAGTTTAGTTCTACTAAAGATGAAAAAGTAACATCCTTTTTACTAGGGATAATTGCTTTCTACGTATTTCTTGGCTCTGCTTTTGTTCCCTTCTCTTTCCTTCTCTACTTCCTACTTGTTATTCTAACTCTCCTTTTTGTCCTTTATACAAACAGAGAGAAGAAGAGTGATGAATTTCTTCTTAAGTTCTGGGCTGTTAATGTGGGTGACATGACAAAAGATATGAACAAAACAATGGAGGGGATTAATTGGTTCTTAACTGTTCTAGTTACACTAATTGTTACAATCGGTTTAATATCTCTCTTAGTAAAAAATGCAAGTGATGCTTACATTGTAAGAGCTGAGGCATACAATATTGAACAAGCAAGAGAATATGAACAGTATGAAGGAGATATATCTTTGGAGGAGAGAGAGGCATATTTACACAGATTAGCTGGATACTATGATAAAGCATTGAGATACAACAGAAGAAGTCCTTTTATTAACAGGAAATCTAGTTTAATAGCGATAGAGATAATTAGTTTGCTGAGTGAGAAACATTCTGATGCAACAAAGGAAGAACAAGAGGCACTCTTAACTGAGGTTTCTCTCTGGAGGAATATAGCTATTGATCTTTCTAAAGAGGCGGTATCTACATCTAAATTCCTGTATTCTAATTGGAATACAAGAGCTTCTGTATATCTAGGATTAATTAGTGTAGGATTTGGTGATTATGCAGAAGATGCTCTAATGGCACTTCAGAGTTGTATAAATCTTGTACCTTTAGATTATGATTCATACTATAAAGCAGGCCAGATCTTTATGATACAAGAGAAATATGACAAAGCGTTGAATGCTTTTAATAGTGTATTGAATGTCAATGGGCAACATGTTCCATCATTAGTACTCGCTGCTAGGGTTTTACAAGAGAAGGGAGATATTGAGAATGCAGTTGGATATCTTCAAGCAGCAAAACAGGTGTTAGAGGTAAATGAGCTAGATATTGGAGATATCTATCAAGGTATAGTGGATTCAATAGAGGAGTTAGGGGGAGACAATGACATGAAAGATTTAGAAGAGATTGAGGAATTAAAGAAAGAGGTGGTTGAAGAAGATTTTACTCCTCTCCCTCTCGATGAGGAGGACCTATTTGAGTAAAGAGAACTAAAACTTGTAAATGTAGGGGCTTCTGTAATAGAAGCCTCTTCTTTTTTCTAAGAACATCTATATCTTTTGTACTCTCCCCTATATAGAGGAGATTGTTACTATTATTACCCCTAATACACCGTGCTAAATATCTATTCAATCTCTCTGTTTTAAAGTCATCTGTAGGAAGAGGTAAGATTTTTGAATTAGTAATGATGTTATTTATATTAAGATAATCAATAAGTAGCTCTAGTAGATATCTATGTACAGAGTATATCTGTAGTTGTTTCTTTCTCTCTATCTTCTGTTTTACTTCTTTAGTTAAATACCATCCAGTAAAACATTGAATATCTGTAGTACTACAATAAGTGTGAGTATGGTAATCATTATTTAAATTATTACAGATACAGCAAGAAGGTAAACTGTGTGAGATTTTAACTATACACTTAGGGCATATATCGTATCCTATTCTAGAGCATAGTAAACACTGTTTAGGGAATAGATAATCTATTATACTCATGTATAATATTGTATAGAGAAGTTATTAAAAATATTTGATATTTCTTCTCTTCTCTATTATGATATTGTTCGCCAATTCAATATATTAAAACTTACTCGATGTCGAAAAAGAAAAATAGTGTTTTTATGTTAATGTTTGTCCTACTACTTACTAAAGTATTAGGATTTTTGAAATTAAGAATATTTGCACAGCTATTTGGTGCATCTCATGAATTAGATATCTTCTGGGCTGCTTTTACTATCCCAGATATAATATTTATGGTTTTACTTGCTGGCTCTATTAACGCAGCTATTATCCCTATTCTTAGTGATGAATTGTATGATAAAGGGAAGAGTAGTTTGAATATCCTTTTTTTAAAGTTAACTAAATACTTTTTCTTAATATGTTTACTTGTTGTATTACTCATCTTTCTTTTTGCTCCCACTATTACATCTTGGATAGTAGATAATAATTATGTTCAGACCGTTCTCGGTTTAGGTTTTAGATTAGATATTTCAGACTACGATCTCTTTCTTCTGCTATTTAGGATAGGTTTACTCTCTCCTTTATTGCTGAGTGTAAGTGCTTTTGTAACAGCATATCTACAGGTAAGAAAACAGTTCTTTGTAGCATCTCTAGCACCTCTCTTCTACAATATTGCAATGATTGTAGGTACATATATCTTAGTAAAGATCTTTGATTTTGGGGTGCTTGGAATTGCAATATCTGCAATTATTGGTTCCTTTGCACATCTCGTTATACAGTTACCTAAGTTACTGAGGTATTTCAGAGATAAGACAAAAGAGAAAACTCAACAAATTAAAGATAATTATGATAACAACAGGGTTGTTAAAGCCTTTAAACTTGCTTTTCCTAGGATGTTAGGAATATTGGGAGAACAGCTTAACACTATAGTAAACACCTTTATTAGTTTTACCCTCTCAGCAGGTGCATTAAGTGCATACAAATTTGCATTTAGCTTACATATGTTCCCTGTAAGTATTGTAGGTAGTGCTATTGCTCAGGTAGCATTACCTGATTTAGCAAAATGTAGTAGTAGAAAGGAAGACAGTGAGTTTAGAAAAGTTCTAAACAACTCTATACAGTTAGCTCTCTATCTAGTACTTCCAATAGTAGGGGTAATGTTTGTATTAAGGTTACCAATTGTAAGATTAATATATGGTACAGGTGCATTTGATTGGCAAGACACATTACTCACTGCATGGTCTTTAGCTCTACTTTCAGTATCAATAATTGGTCAAACAGTAGTACAGATCCTTCTAAGAGCGTTCTATGCTCTTAAAGATACTTGGAAACCGTTAATAGCGATATCTTTTGGAATAGTTATTAATCTTCTCGGTGCGTACTATCTTACAAATTTCTTTAGCCATTACTATGACTGGAGGCCTATCTTGGAACAGA
Organism: Candidatus Dojkabacteria bacterium; assembly: GCA_012800885.1. GTDB lineage: Bacteria > Patescibacteriota > Dojkabacteria > SC72 > SC72 > UBA5209. The sequence goes on along the minus strand of JAAZIL010000083.1, from coordinate 14,322 downwards.
TATGGATTCAATTATCCCAAGCTAATGGGAGAGGTGTACTCCCTGTAGTGAACTCTTTCTTCCAAGACTTCTTAAGATGGAGTACTACAAGAGGTGAGTCTAACCTAGCTGTTGGTGGCTTAGCTCTAAGTTTAAGTTTAGCCTATCTTGTTCAAACAGTAGTTTCCTTCTTTATTCTCGGAAGGGTTAAAAAGGTTCTCTCTTGGCAAGATACTATTTATCCTCTTCTGATGAAAACAGTAAATACTTTAATTATGATGTTAGGTATGTATTTTGTATTTAAACTCTTTGATTTTAAATTAGATACTACTAGAACAGTTTCAATTATAGTTTTAACAGGAGCGGTATCTCTCTATGGAGGAATCTCTTACCTAATCGGTTCGAGGATATTTTCTCCTAAGGAGTACAAGATGTCTCTGAATATTCTTAAGAGAATAATGGGTAAGATTACTAATGGTCATAATTTAGTGAATTCATAGATGAAGAAATTTTTTAGAGCCTCCTTACTACTCTGTGCAACTCTGTTTTTTTTTCTACTTCTCCTTCTTTTCTTCCTTCTGTACTCTTACACCAGATGGCAAGGAGAGTTTGAGAATAGTATGTTAGAACAGAATACAGTATCTCCTGATAGTGTTAAGGATGTAGATATACAGGAGAAGATAACTGACTTTGTACTCTCTATGGAGTATACGGAGTCTCTGGAGTTAGAGCTAGAAGAGATAGGGGCTATTCTTTTTGATGTAATTGATGACTATTTAGGAGATGGTATTCACCTTACTTCCATCTACATTATACCTAAGCATGGGAGATGGGATCTGTTTTTAAAACTTAGTTACAAGAAGATATATCTATGGATCTCATGTGATGTTAACAAAGATGAGATGCAAACTGCACAACTGTATATCACAGATATATATGTAGGGCCTTTCTCTATGAGAGGATACAGTAAGTGGGTAGAGAAGGTAAACAGAGGTATTGCAGACTCTATTGTAACCTTGAATGAGAATGGTTTTGTAGGTAGGTATCTGGAAAATATTGAGTTACTAGAGAGTAATATTGTGGTAAAAGGGAGTAGATATTGACATATTCAGGATATCAGTTTAAAATTCTTAGCAGTCTGTAGTTTAAATTGCTAATTAAATTATTACTAATTAGAGATGAGCAAAGATATTAATATTCAACCTTTAGGAAACAGAGTGTTGGTTAAACCTCAAGAGATTGAAGAGAAGACTCCAGGTGGTTTAGTAATACCTCCCAGTGCATCAGATGAGAAGAAGCCTTCTTTTGGAACTGTCATTAAGTTAGGAAAAGGAAAAGACAAAGAGGGTAAAGTATTAAAATTTGATGTTAAGGTTGGTGATTTAATATATTTCAAAAAATATTCACCTGAAGAGATAGAAGTTAATGAGGAAGAGGTATATATCTTAGATGCTGAGGATATCTTAGCTATTGCTAAATAACTACTTAAATTTTTACTTACAAACTACTATGGCAAAAGAAGTACAGTATGAAGAGCAAGCAAGAAAAGCCCTTAAAGAGGGTATAGATACAATTGCAGATGCAGTTAAGACTACATTAGGACCTAAGGGTAGGAATGTAGCTATTGCAAAGTCTTTTGGTTCACAGGTTGTTACTAAAGATGGTGTTACAGTTGCTAAAGAGATAGAGGTTAAAGATCCTTTCAAGAATGTTGGAGTTGAGATGCTCAAAGAAGCATCAAACAGGGTTAATGATTTAGCAGGGGATGGTACTACTACCGTTATTGTTCTTGCCCAAGCAATAGCTCATGCAGGCTTTAGAAATGTAGCAGCAGGAGCTAACCCAATTGCACTTAAAAGGGGTTTAGATAGGGCAGTTAGTATTGTAATAGATGAGTTAACAAAATCTTCTAAAAAGATTAAAAAACAGGAAGAGATATCTCATGTAGCTACAATATCTTCAAACAATGACAAAGAGCTAGGAGAGATGATTGCAGGGGTATTTGAGAAAGTAGGAAAAGATGGAGTAATTACAGTAGAGGAAGCAAAAGGTTTTGATGATGAGGTGGAGTATACAGAGGGTATGCAGTTTGATCAAGGGTATGTTAGTGCATACTTTGTAACAGATACAGAGACATTAGAGGCAGTTATGGATAATCCATATATTTTTGTTACAGACAAAAAACTATCTAGTTTACAAGATATACAGGCTATTGCAGAGAAGGTTCTATCTGCAGCAGATAGACCTCTGGTAATTATTGCTGATGATATTGAGAATCAAGCATTAGCTACACTAGTTGTAAACAAATTAAGAGGTACTCTTAATGTGGTAGCTGTTAAGGCTCCAGGGTTTGGAGATAGAAAGAAAGAGATGTTAAGAGATATTGCAATATTAACAGGTGCAGAATTTGTATCAGAAGAAGTTGGTAAGACATTAGATTCTGTTGATATTAATGATTTAGGTAGTGCTAAGAAAGTAATCATTACTAAAGAAGACACCGTAATAGTTGAAGGAGGTAGTAAGGGTAGTGAAATTGAAAAAAGGATTGCAGAGATAAAGGCACAGATAGAACAAACTACTTCTGATTATGACAAAGAGAAATTACAAGAGAGACTTGCAAAACTCTCTGGTGGTGTAGCAGTAGTAAAAGTAGGTGCAGCTTCAGAGGTAGAGGCTAAGGAGAAGAAGGCAAGAGTAGAGGATGCAATAAATGCTACAAGAGCAGCTATTGAAGAAGGTGTTGTTGCTGGTGGTGGTTTAGCATTCTTAAATGCAAGAGAGGTTCTTAATGATGTTAAATATGATGATGCTGATGAACAATTAGGTTTAGAGATATTAAGAGGTATTTTAGATGAACCTCTTAAACAGATAGCGGAGAATGCAGGACAAGATGGTGCAGTAGTTGCATCTAAGTGTGGTGGTAGTACAGGTTACAATGCTAAAACAGATGAGTATGTAGATATGCTTAAAGAGGGTATTATTGATCCTGTTAAGGTTACTAGACTTGCATTAATAAATGCTGCATCTGTTGCTACTATGTTAATTACAACAGAAGCAGTTGTAGCAGAATTACCAGAAGAGAAAGAAGCTCCAGTTCCTATGGGTGGTGGTATGGATGGTATGATGTAATATCATTGTTAGAGGTAAAAGGGACTCATATGAGTCCCTTTTTTGTTTTTAGAATAGTGTAAACTTAATATCTAATCTCCTGTGCTAAGATTTTTCCTAAAACATTTGAATTGTCACCCTTGTATCTATCTATTACTAAACCCTTGTTCTGTTTAATTAAGATGTAATCATCTATCTCTGGTTTAATGTTAATTGATACATATACTACCCCATCTCTACTGAAGGGACTCTCATCATTAATTATTAATGATGTATCAATTGCAATACAGTCCCTATCTCTCTGTAGTATCCACTCTGGACATATGTAGAAGTAATTAGTCTGTGTAGGATGGAATTTACATGATTTAGGTAATTTCACAAACAGAGGTATCTTGTACTGCATAGTGCTGTATCTCTCAGGAGTGTGTTTCTCTAGTAATTGAGATTTAGAAACATCTAACGCCTTTGATATATTCTCAAGCTTTTTGTAAGGCATACTCTCATCTCTCTCATATCTAGATATCATCTCCCAAGTAATACCTACTTTGTCTGCTAATTCTTGTTGTGTTAGATTTGCTCTCTCTCTGTAAATACGGATATTCTCTCCTATATAGCTCTGTTTCATATTTAAGAATTGTAAAGGGTAGGGAAATGGAAGTGTATAGAATGTTTTTTCTTGTTTAAGAAATAACAGATACCCAGTTATTCTTCAACCACTTCTTTGAATCAGTATAGATATTTAGTAATCCTCTCTCTTCTAACTCTCTCTTTACAACACCTCCCTGATGGGGATACTTGTATCTCTTCTTAAGAGGAGAGCTAAAACCATGAGCATAGTGACACAACTCATGTGCTACTGTAGATCTAACTACATATTCAGGTACATAGTTATATTTAAAGTATCTTGTTACAGTTATTAACGAGATAGAGTGATTATCAAACATCTTCTTACTGTAATTGTATCTCTCTAGGTACTTATCAAAGGTATCTCTGTCTTTTATCAGTTTAATACTCCCTAACTGTCTTTTAGAATGTTTCCCATATTTTATTATTACTAGATTTAATCTTGCTACATCAGAGAAGTGAGTCTCCCATATATCGTATAGTATATTTTCCAGGTATTTGTTATCTCTAACCATTTAGACATGATATTATATATTCAGTATGAAGGGTATTATACAAGAGAAGATAGATACGTTGATAGAAACAGTAAAGTTTTTCTATGGTAGATATACTAAAGATGTATTAATTAGAGATATTCTCTTTGTTGTAGTTACAGCATCAGAGATGATAGGTATAAATGTAGCAGGTAAATTTCTAGATGCAACTGTATTGGTAATCAGAGAATTCGATTCATTCAACTTAGGTCAATACATTGCAACTGACTCTTTCTTCTATCTCTGTATCTCTCTTTTACTGATGCTTTTTGTCCTAATAGGTGACAAGATTAGAATTCATTTTAGTACGAACTTGAGTGAAAAAGTATGGAGAGATACCAATGTAGAGATGATAAGTAAGGTATCTACTACTAACCTTCAAGATATGGAGAAACCAGAGCTACTTAATTTAATAGAGTTTATTCCAAACTATTCAATAAACAACCTACTTCTCTCATATGATTCTTTCTCCACTATTATGTATCAGTTAGCGAGAGGGGTAACTGCCTTCTTTATTCTCTATTCCTATTTAGGATGGTCTGTACTTCTTCTCTCTCTCTTTGTACTTCCTGAGGTAATACTCTCACATATTAATAGGAGTAAGATACAGAAGTATGATGACAAACAGATGGGAGAATTAAAACTCTCTAATTACATCTTCTATACACTTAGTATGGATATTAGGAATTTTAGTGAATTAAGGGTAGCTAACTCCTATGATTTTTTGAGAGAGAAATTTATCTACTCCAAAGATAGATATATTAAAGGTCTGTTTGAGAGAAGAAAACATTTTAGAATGGATCAGATATTCGGCTCTGTAATAGGGGAATTCTTTAAATATATGTACATAATATATCTTGTTGCCTATTCGGTAGTAAACAGGATAACCATCGGTATATTTAGTGCTCTCTTCAACTACATTACAGTTATATACAGTAGTTTCTTCCATGTATTAAATACTGTGGGATTGCTAAGTAGCTATTTAGCATATACATCGAAATATTTTGATTTTGTAAATTACAGGGGTTTCGGAGATGAGAGACACGGTTATGCTAAATTACCGAAAGGAACTCCTGAGATAGAGTTTCTTAAATTAGATTTTGCATATCCAGATGAACCAGAGAAAAAAGTTTTAGAAGATATTACATTTAAGATAAAACCTGGTGAAAGAGTATCATTTTTTGGTGCAGATAGTACAGGTAAGAGTAGTTTAGTAAAAGTGTTAACTGGTTTGTATGAGATTACATCAGGAGATTATCTTGTAGGAGGATACTCTGTTAAAGAGTTAGATAGAGGTGAGTTAAAGAGAAAGATAACTGTTACTTTTCAGAATTTTGTTAATTACAGTTTTAGTATTAGAGAGAATATTACACTAACAAGTAACAGAAAGAAGATAAACAAAGAACTGTACAACAGAGTATTAAGAATATGTGAGATAGACAAGTTTATGAATAAAGAGGGTATTACAGATACATTTGTACTCGGTAAACATCTAGATGGTAAAGAGTTATCTACAGGCTATTGGCAGAGGTTAGCAATAGCCAGAATGTTATACAGAAACAGAGAGGTCTTTATTCTTGATGAACCTTTTACATTTATAGATTCTCCTTCTAGAGAGAGAATGATTAAGGAGATATTTAAATTTGCAGGTCCTTCTAAAACAGTAATATTAATTAGTAGAGATACAGATGTATTAAAGAATTTTGATAGGATCTATGTATTTAGTGATGGATTTATTGTAGAGAATGGTTCTTGGAAGGAACTTATTAAAAAAAGAGGTAGATTTTACAGAGAGATAAAGGGTAAGAATTAAGGTGTTTTCCTTGTAAAATGTTTATTGACTTAGACTCTGAATTATGGATATAATTACTAGATACTTGTAATGGTATTGCCTCGGTTGCACTGATGTAGTAACTAGACCAAATAGTAATCAACAGAAGAGGTTATGTTGATTAAAGGTCTGCCCATCTTTTACAGCATATATCTCATTGATACAATTAAATTAATACTTTTATTTTATGAAGAAAGTATATAAAGAGTCTTTTAAGAAGATTTTTGCCTCATTATTTCTCCTTGTTTATACATTTTTACCAAATGGTATTGTTATTGCAGATGTTGTTAATGAATTGAAAGAAGACAGTGCTGCACCTATTGTGGAAGAGAAGGTAGAAGAGATAGAAGAAGTAGGGATAGTGGAAGAAGAACCTGTTGTAGTTAATCCAGAGGGTGAGAAGATCCTTAAAGAGACTATGTCATATCCTGTATGGAGAGTAAGTGGAGATATAGCTAGTACCTATGAGGATGTCGAATTAGGTAAGGTATATGTAGCACCACAGGATAGTAGGGTTAAGTTAATATTTACTAAATTACCAGAGAAGAGTTCTAAGTTAACTATTGAGAAGATTATTCTTACTCAAGAGGAGGTAGATTTTACAGGTGCTATTAGTAATATTGCATATGATATTACTACTGATATGGAGAATGGTACATTTGAGTATGATTTAGAGTTACCATCTACAGAGGATAATGTAAAGATAGTATATGTTGAAGATAGAGAGGATATTTTTACTAATTTAATACCTGTAAATAATGAAATTATTCAGAAGAGAGATACTGTTAAGATTAGAAAAGTAGATCATTTCTCAATAAGTATAGTTACTTCCCCAGCACCTAACTTAAGAACTGCATGGGTAAATGGAGTATCCCAGGTCACAGTATTGCCAAATACCAACATAGTTGTAACTATAACAGTTAGGCTTGATGAAGGTACAAATTGGAGAACATCTCGTTATCAAATAGGGGGTGGTGCTTGGATTAATGTTAATACACCAGATCATACTACTAATGGAACATATACTGAAGAATTTCATATTGCTGCACCAACTATACCAGGCACATATGATTTAAACCTAACTGTTTACAGTAGTAGTAATTATTCAGGCTCTTCCGCTTCTCTTACACTTAATGAAGCAATCACTGTTGAAGCTGTACCCGCTCTGCCTAATAATGACTCTGATCCAGTAGCTCTAACCTCTGTTCAAGGAGAATGGACAAATATATCTGGAGGAAGTGGTTATTCTGGTGTAGGCAGTAATGAAATTAGATGGGGTTCTGGAACTCCTAAGAGTGGCTTAAGGTTTACAAATAGTGGTCTTCAATCTTTTGATACTGGAGATTCTATCTATCTTGGAATGCTTACTCATTTAAACTTCCCAATAACTGCTGGAACAGCAGCTAATAGAGCTACTCTTCAATTAACTCTTAATTTTAATAGACCAAATATCGGTGAGGATAATAAGGTTACCTTTAATTATAATTTTGACATAGAAGAGACATCTAATTCTAGTATGTCTTCTTGTAAACCGTATCAATGGTCTCTAACTCCTTGTGATGATAGAATTACTTTTCCAACTAGTTATGGAGACACATACTTCTTTATAGGCGATACTAAATATACTCTTGTTATAGATGGATTTAAGGAATTCTATCCTGGTGGTAATACAGTTACTCAATTTGTTACAGAAGAGAATAAGGAAAGTACTGCTATTTTAGTAGGTCGTTTATCTCATACATTAGTTGAAAGACCTGCTGTGAGTATTGAGAAGTTTGTAAATAATATTTTAGTAGAAAAAGAAGAAGATGCCCCTACCCTTTATGTTGGAGATTCTGTTGAATGGAAGTATGTTGTTCAAAATATTGGGAATGTAGATTTAACTAATATTACAGTTACAGATAACAAGGTAAGTGGAATAGATTGTGGTGGTAAAACAACTCTTACTGTAGATGAGGAAACTATGACTTGTACTGCTTCTGGAACAGTAACAGAAGGTTCGTATCATAATATTGCAACTGTAACTGCAAAATCTCCAGAAGGAGATGATGTTTCAGATACCGATGATAGTTGGTATACAGGAGTATATAGAGGAGGGATTAAAATTGTTAAAAAGACTCAAGGTGGGGATGGGACATTTAATTTTACTAGTAACTTTGGAGTAGAATCTTTAACTACAGAAAATGGTACTGTCTCTATTGAGAAGAGTGGCTTAGTTCCTGGCTCTTTTTACAGTATTTCAGAAGATGATTTAGAGGGTTGGCAATTAAGTAGTGCCACATGTGATAGAGGTACTTTAGATGCTATTGAAGTTGTATCTAGTGATGTTACTACCTGTACATTTACTAATATTAAACTACCTAAATTAACAGTAACTAAGATAGTAAATAATGATAATGGAGGTACTAGGACAGTAAGTAGTTTCCCATTATTTATTGATGGGAACCCGGTCACTTCTGGAAGTGCAAAGACCCTTTCTGTTGGTACTCACACAGTATCAGAAACAACAGATAGCAACTATGCTCAGTCATTTAGTGGAGATTGTGATTCAAATGGAAGTATTACTCTACAAGCAGGTGATGTTAAATCATGTACTATTACAAATAGTGATATAGCTCCAACATTAACATTAGTTAAAAAAGTAGTTAATGATAATGGAGGAAAAGCAAAAGCTAATGCTTGGACACTATCTGCTACTGGAACTGAGAGAGGTTTTAGTGGTGAGGGGAGTCAGGATGGATCTGAGAACAAAGCTGTACTAGGACCAAAAGATGTTAAAGCAGGTATAGAGTACACCTTAGGAGAATCTGGACCATCTGGATATACTGCAAGTGATTGGGTATGTACAGGAGGTGGTACTCAAGATGATAATAAGATTACTCTTGCTCTTAATGAACATGTGACTTGTACTATTGAAAATAATGATCAACAGGGAACTCTCATTGTTAAGAAAGTTCTTACCAATGATAATGGTGGTAGTAAAAACTACACAGATTTTTCATTCAAGATTAACAATGGTGATAATATCTCCTTTGAATCTGATGGCCAAAATGAAATAACTGTAGATGCTGGAACATATAATATAACTGAAAATACAGTTGCTGGCTATGCAACAAGCTATGATAACTGTTCCAATGTTGAAGTTCCGAATGGTGGTACAGCTACCTGTACCATTACAAACAATGATATTGCACCATCTCTTACATTAGTAAAGGAAGTTGAAAATAACTATGGTGGAACAGCAAATCCAACAGACTGGACATTAACAGCTACTGGTCCCACAAGCATATCTGGTAGTGGAGGAGCAACAAGTGGAGATACCTTTAAAGCAGGAACATATATCTTAAGTGAATCAGAGGGTCCTAAAGGATACTCTGCAGGTTCTTGGAGTTGTACTAATGATATAGCAGTAAGTGAAGGGAATAGTATTGTATTAGATATAGGTCAATCTACTACATGTACAATCATAAACTCTGATATTCAACCTAAGATTACTGTTACAAAGATAGTTGAAGGTGGAAATAAGGAAGTAAGTAATTTTAATCTCTATGTTGGTGAGACAGGAGTAATCAGTGGGGTGCAGATAGGTATCAATACAGGAACATATATTGTTTCAGAAGATACAGATACAGATTACAACTCTGTCATAGGAAAAGATTGTGCTTCAGATGGAAGTATTACTCTAGCACTAGGAGATGTTAAAGAGTGTACTATAACTAATACTAGAAAAACTGGACAAATTACTTTTACTAAAAATATCTCGCACGGTGATGCTTCTCCAAGTAATTGGGTCTTTGCCGTATACAAAGGAAGTGAGTTAGTAGGTACGTATAATCATGATGAGGTGGTAACATTAGATACAGGAGAGTATACAGTGCAAGAAGTAGGTCCTACTTCCTCTCTACCTTACTACTTAGATAGTATAGGCGGGACAGCGTGTACTGGAACTATATCATCTGGAATTGCAGATCTTACAGTAACAGAGAGTGGAGGTACTTGTGTATTTGGAAATTCAAAGAAACCTACTATTACAGTTAAAAAATTAATAGAACCTACAAATAGTCAAGATACTTTTGAATTTACAGTTAATGGAGAAACATTCACACTAGGTCATAGTGGTGTAAAAACTATAGATGTTATGCCTGGTTCATACACTATTACAGAATCAGGAACTGCAGGATACAGAACTGAAATATTGTGCGATGGAGATATAGATCCTACACTTGCCCCTATGCGTACTATTTCATTAAAAGCAGGAGATAACAAATTATGTACATTTACTAATACAAAGTTAGGCTCTATCTCTGGAACTAAATGGAATGATGAGAATGGTAATGGAATTAAAGATGAAGGAGAAGAACCTGTACAAGGAGTACAGATCTGTATAGATGCGAATACAAATGGTGTTTGTGATACAAATGAAGTTTCAGTAGATACAGATGCTTCTGGAAACTATATCTTCTCTGATCTCTTACCTGGTACATACAGTATTATTGAAATACTTAATGAAGAATGGGAACAGACATATCCAGAAGGAAGCCATACAGTTGAACTCTCGGCAGGAGAAAAGAAGACCGATTATAACTTTGGTAACTGGAAACTTAATCCAGGAATTCAGGTAGCTAAATCTTCAGATACAGAGGAAATAACTGTTGCGAATCAAGTTGTTCCATATATATTTACTGTTACTAATGCAGGGAATCAGACTCTAACGGGAGTAACAGTAGTAGATCCAAGATGTACTTCTGCTCCAGTATACCAATCAGGAGATACTAATGGGGATAATAAGTTACAGACAGATGAAACATGGATATACACCTGTAACTATACTGTACTACAGAGTGATATTGATACGGGTGGTAGCTTGTCAAATACAGTAACTGCGAATTCTACTGAAGTAGGTCCCGTTAAAGATACTTTTAATATTCCAATCACTCAATCTCCAGATATGAGTGTTATTAAAGAGGCGGATGTAGAATCTGTTAATGCCTCAGGTCAGATTATTACTTACACGATTAAAGTCTTCAATGATGGAAATACAACATTAACTGATGTATCAGTTGCAGATCCATTACTACCTAACCTTGATTGTGATGGTACAGCTGGCTCACCTTACACTACTAGTGGACTTACTATAGATGTAGGTTCAAGTCTAACCTGTACTGGTACATATACAGTTACCCAAAATGATATTGACAGTAAAGAGAAGATTCTTAATACTGTAACAGCAAATAATACAGCAACAGGTTCTAAGACTGCTGATGAAGAGGTTGATGTTGTTAAGAATCCAGGAATGACAGTAGAGAAATCTTCTACTACAACATTACTGTCATCGCCACAAACAGTATCGTATTCATATTTAGTAACAAATACAGGAAATACCACATTAACAGGTATTACCCTTTCAGATAATAATGACAATGATGATATGACTTGTCCTAAGACTACACTTCAAGTTAATGAGAATATGACCTGTGCAGCAACACATACATTTACTCAAGAAGAGTTAGACACAATTGACACACTTGATAACATAGTAACAGCAGATAGTGAACAAACAAAACCTGTGACAGATGATTTGAGCATTCCAATTAGTAAGAATCCTAAGTTGTCCATAGAAAAGACTGGAGCATTTGATGATGATGATATTACAAATCCGGGAGATCTAATCGCCTACACCTTTAAGATAACGAATATAGGTAATATCACTTTGACAGGAATAACTGTTACAGACCCATTACTAGGAGGTGCTATTGCATCTTGTTCAAAGGATACCTTGCTTGTAGGAGAATATACAACCTGTACAGCAATATATGAAATTACTCAAACAGATATTGATAAAGGTAAGGTAGATAATACAGCTACAGCAAGTTCTACTGAGGGAGCATCTGATGAAGATGATGAAACAGTAAAATTATCTCAGAATCCATTACTAAGCATAGTAAAGAGTGGTACATTTGAAGATGAGAATGGAGATGGATTTGCTAATGTAGGAGAAATAATCTCTTACACCTTTACAGTTACAAATGAAGGTAATGTTACTTTAACAAATGTTACGGTCACTGATCCTCTAGTAACAGTAAGTGGAGGACCAATAACTCTTGATGTAGGAGAGACAGATTCCACTACATTCACTGCTACATATACAATTACTCAGGATGATATTGATTCTGGTAGTTTTTACAACATAGCTACAGCAGATTCAGATGAATCAGAAGAGGTAACAGACGATGATACAGTAGACTTACCACAGAATCCTAGGCTATCCATAGAAAAGATTGGGGTATTTAATGCTGGTGATGATGGTATTGCAAATCCAGGAGATTTAATTACCTACACCTTTAAGGTAAGGAACATCGGCAATATTACCTTAACAGGAATAACTGTTACAGACCTATTACTAGGAGGTGATCTTGTATCTTGCTCAAGGGATACCTTGCTTGTAGGAGAAGATACAACTTGTACAGCAACCTATCCAGTAACTCAAGATGATATTGATAAAGGAGAGGTTAAGAATACAGCAACTGCAGGTTCTACTGAGGGAGCATCTGATGAAGATGATGAGATAGTAGAATTACCACAAGAACCAGGTCTATCTATCAATAAATCAGCAACACCTTCTACATATTCTAAAGTAGGAGACATTATTACTTACACCTTTACTGTTACAAATACTGGTAATATCACTCTATCTAATATCTCTGTTGAAGATTCATTAGTAGGACTAGGTGATATAACATGTGGTAATACATCCCAAGGGTTAGCACCCAATGAAACAGTCACATGTGAAGCTCAATATGAGATTACATTAGACGATCTAGATAATGGAGAAGTAGTAAATAGTGCCTATGCTAAGGATGATAAAGAGACAGAGTCCGAGCCAGATGAAGAGACAGTAACCTCAATAGCAGGTAAAATTACAATTCAGAAAGTTGTAGAAGGAGAAGGAATATATGAACAAGAATTTGAATTTGAACCAAGTTGGGCAGAGAACTTCTTCCTAAGGGCTGGTGAATCACAAGTAAGTGATTGGTTAACTCCAGGTACATACGATATTAATGAGATAGTACCTGCAGGATGGGTATTAGCAGAAATATATTGTGAAGACCAGCCAGAGAACAATGTTTTCTCTGTTATGGCTATAGATAATGGAAGAGAAGGAGATATAAATCTTCTCCCTAATGGAAATATACTCTGTACATTTACCAACGAAGTAATCACTCCTCTATTACAAATCTCTAAAGAAAATGATACTGCAGGAGCAGGAATGAACCCAGGAGATACAGTAACATACACAATTACAGTGATAGCACCAAGTGATGAAAAAGAAGGTACATATCTACTTGAAAATGTAGTAGTAACAGATATACTACCTGAAGGATTTACATATATCCCTGGTAGTTGGACAGGTACTACTTTAGAACCTGTATACGGTACTACTCCTGCTAAATGGAGTATAGGGGATATGCAAGAAGGAGATACAGTAGTATTAACATACCAAGCAGTTATCTCTTCTACTCAAGAACCTGGAACATATCCAGATATAGCGTGGGTAGAAGGAAAGAGTCTCTCAGGTGATTCTGTCTTAGGTGTATCTACTACAGATCCAGAAGAGAACTTTGTAGGAACTGAAGTAAAAGTAATAGGAGAATTAGATATTGAAGAAGGAGATGTATTAGGAGTAACAACAGGACTCCCAGCAACAGGTGCAAGTACATACATTACTTTAGGAGCTCTACTATCAATGTTCTTAGGTTTACTCTTCATATTATTTAAACCAGGTAAAAAGATGAAAAATCTCTTAGTTATCGGTGTATTACTTCTAGGAATATTTACATTTGTAATACCTAGTACAGCTCATGCAGAAGGAGGATTAAGTTCCAGTATTAATGTAAGGATTGTACAACCAGAAGCTAAAACAAACAGAGATACTTTTAGTATAGGGTTTGTAGTACTAGATATAGAAGGAAGGACATTTAAAGTAAAATGTATTGAAGAATCATACGGAGAATTTGATACACATACTACTAATAGTGGTAATTGTAAAGTAGACTCCTCCGTTATACCTCAGAGTGGTACATACAAATTCCATGTTGAAGTAGAAGCAGAAGGGGGACTAGAGAATAAAGAAATATCTAAAACTGTAACAGTAGAAGTAGACCTAACTAAACCATCTGTAGTAGAAGGATACAGTAAGAAACAAGGAGAGTGTACATATACTCTCTCCTTTAAATCCTCTACACCGAG
>JAAZIL010000006.1 GCA_012800885.1 Candidatus Dojkabacteria bacterium | reverse complement strand
CTTACCATCAATTAAGTATGTAGCTTTACCCTCTCCAATAGTCTCCAGGATAACTCTTGCCTTATTATCATATGAAGGTGAGAGTGTAACTTGTTGGAGTATTACATTCCTTGCATATATCTGTGTATCTGTTTCTTGATCAATGTCTACTCTGCCACCTATTGTTCTTAAATATCTGTTTGTTCTCGGATCATAGGTCCAGATAGCATCATACTGTCCTCCATTGTTTAATCTCTCATAGAAAGTAACTTTTACCTTAGTTCTCTCTCCTCTGTTGTCAGAAGAGTTCTCTTTTTTAAATTTGTATGTATCTATACTAGGCACACTATCCCATTTCTTTGCTTTTGCATGTTCCCAAGCTTTCTCTAACGATGAATACTCATTGTGTGGTGCATATCTTCTTCCATCATTCCATCTCCATGCTCCTAATGTAGCAATACTCTTAATATTGTAGCTATATATATTCCCACAAGCATTAGTTTTAGGATTATCTGTTTTTGCACATCCGTCATAGATGTATAGGGCATCATATGGGCTTAACCATTCAAGATAGTACTGTCTTGCACTTCTAATAGGGCCTACTTTAGAGGGTGCTTCACTCCAGAATATTGCTAGATATCTTGTAATACCAGATTCTACCAGTGCTTCATAAACAATATCTGCACTATTCAATCCAGATTGAGGCCTTGCTTCTGAATGATTATTTATCATTACGGCAATCGGTCTTCTTCTCTTTAATAAATCCATCTCTGTTTTTGTAAAGAGTAATCCATTAATTGGACTCTCTTCTGTTTTAGGCTCTGAAGGTATAAGTGTGGGGATATTTAATGTAAGAGAGCTAATCGGTGCTGATATAATGTAGCCTTGTGAGATATTTACTATCTGGTTAGGACTTTTGTATTTCTTTAATTTAAAGATACCGAAATAGAAGAATGTGGCTATTCCTCCTAATAGTATAGTTGCTCCAATTAGAGTAAGTATTAAGATTTTTCTCTCTCTAGGTAACTTCTTCTTCTCTTTCTTTTTTTTCTCCTGTTTTTTAATACTACTCTTTTTCTCTTCCTCTATTCCTTTTTTATCTGATATATTTATCTCTTTTGCCATATATTTTCTGAATAAAAGTATATATATAATTTATCATGTAGTTGAGATATTGTTAATCCTTTGTTTAGTTTGATAGTATGTATAAATTAATTATTATTGCTCTAAGATGATTTCTAAAGAGAAAGCAGAAGAGCTAGTTGATAAATATGTTACAACAGAGTGGCTTAAATTTCATTTAAAAGAGAGTGAAGTAATCATGAGGGCATTGGCAAGATATCTCAATGAGGATGAGGAGTTGTGGGGTTTATCAGGACTGTTGCATGATTTAGATTTTGATTATGTTAACAAAGATCCTGAGAGGCATGTTGTAGAGTTTGATACTATACTGAATATTGAGGGTTTAGAAGTTGGTAGTGATATACCGGGTGAGATGTATCACGCTATTAAATCTCACTATGAAGAACACCCTGGGATATCTCAGAAGAGAGCATCAAGATTAGATTATGCACTAAGTGCTAGTGAGAATATATCTGGATTTCTAGTAGCGTGTGCACTAGTACAACCAGATAGAAAGATTAAGAGTGTTGGGCTAGATTCTGTGTTAAAGAAACTTAAGAAGAAGGATTTTGCTAGAAATGTAAATAGAGAGTATATTTATGATATTGAAAAGGCAGGAGTTTCACTGGAGAAATTTATAGAGTTATCTTTGGAGGAACTTAGTGGTATTGCCGATGAAATAGGGCTCTAGTATAATGTCTTTACGGGGTGTAGTTCAGATGGCTAGAACGCTTGCATGGGGTGCAAGAGGTCGCTCGTTCAAGTCGAGTCACCCCGACCAATTTAGAGATATTCTGTATTCCTAATGATTTTAGTGGATTGTAGCTTAGATTCTGTATAATCTGTTTTAGGTATAAGTTATTTAGAAGACAAATGCCTAGTTAATACATATATTTTGAATAAGTAGTATTGTGTAGTTATCCTAAAAGGATATAAATACAGCTCCTGTCTTATAGTTACTCTTTACGATTGAGGAGATATCCTTTCCATTTGCATTATAGTATGTATACAACTCTGTATATTAGAACTCTATAACTTAAATATAATGTACTTTTGTTGTAGGTGTGTTATAGCATATATCTATATACTTAAATTGTCATTCATATTAGACATGACATATAAGGAGAGAATAGCAATACTCGCTATCTTTGTATCCACATTAGGATTTTCATTTGTTTTTGCTCTTAAACCTCTAACTATTAGTCATGAAGATGATGATAGTAAGAAACAGAGGGTTGTAATTGATATCTCTAAGAAAGATATTGATATGACCAAGGTCTACTATTCATCTTCTGAAGTAAGCAGTAGTAAGATGGCTAATATGCTAAGTGAGGTTTTAGAGATAGAGAAAGACGACATATTATTAGCCCTAGAAGGAGGAATTAAACCGAAGGAGTTACTACTCTCATCAGGTATACTTCTCTCTGAGCTTTCTGAGGCTTATCTGTTTGATATTATTGGTGATGATTTAGTTCGATTTAGGGTATAGAGATTGTCTTTTTGGCCTTAATATGATATATTCTTAATAGGTATAACGCCTTGCATTTCCATAAAGAAATGAATTACAACCGGCCACCTATGGCCGGTTTTTTGCCGGCCAATGGAACCTTTCTGTTAGTGGATCGCTAACAGAAAGTACTAAAGAAGAGACGTTTTCTTTAGTCGGTACTGTTGGACGGTGTGGGTATACCCCCACTGTATGGAGCAAGTGTGTACACACTTCTCCATATTCCAACAGTTGAAATATATCTCCTTTTTTGAAACAATATAGTGTTTAAATTAATTAATAATCTAATGAAAGTATCAATAGACCAGAGTAAATGTATAGCTTGTGGTACATGTGTAGCTGTATGTCCAGAGGTTTTTGTAATGAAAGAGGATGGTAGTGTCGATGTAAAAGATGAATACAAAGATAAGGATATTCCCTCTGAGTTAGAGAGTAAAGTAATTGAGGCAAAAGAAGTATGTCCTACTGCTGCTATTGTTACTAAGGAGTAGAAGTAATGGATGAAAAAATACTGTGTATAAAGAGTGATATTCTTTTTAAAGATGGTAAATGGAGTGGTTTTTTATCAAAAGATAAAGAGAAATACCTTACTCTCCTAAGAGAGAATAGTGAGTTTAGAGTAAGAAGGGAGTTAGAGAGAGATCCTTCTTACAAACAGATAATAGCTCAGGTAATACTAAGGTACAAAGATAAATACTATTTACACAAACAGGTTAAGAAGAATGAGGAGAGGTTAAACTCTCTCTGTCCCTTACCTTTAGGAGGACATATAGAGGAGATAGATTTAGTTGAAGGAGAGGATATATTTGAGCATGCACTTGATAGAGAGTTAAATGAAGAAGCAGATGTGGGGAGTAAAATTGTAAAGAGAGAGTACTTAGGATTAGTATATATTGAGGATGATAATGTAGTTAATCATGTACACTTAGGTTTAGTCTATGTATATGATCTAGATGGTATGGACATACATGTTAAAGAGGAGGGGTTGGAGGATATAGGGTTTGTTAGTTTAGATTATTTAAAAACTAATATTGAGAGATTAACATATTGGAGTAGGATAATAATTTTTCATCTGTAATTACTATGGATAGTTGTATATTCTGTAAGATTGTAAATGGAGAGATACCTTCTAAAAAGATATATGAAAATGATTATGTATACTCTCTCCTAGATATATCACCTCAATCAAAAGGACATGTATTAGTAATACCTAAAAAGCACTCAAGAGATATCTATGAGATAGACGATGATATACTCTGTGAAGTAATGAAGGCTGTAAAAAAGTTATCTGTTAATATAAAGGAGAAACTAAATCCAGAGGGTCTTAATATTGTACAAAATAGTGGTGAGATTGCAGGTCAATCTGTCTTTCATTTTCATATACATATAATCCCTAGGTACAAGAGGGAGCAAGAGTACGATATAGATGAGGTTGCAGAGGAGTTAAGAATTAAAGAACTCTAAGACTTCATCCATATACTCTGTATCAATATCGAAGTGTCCTTTCCCTTCTACAGTAACAAAATCAATCTCTTTGCCCAATCCTTCAAGTTTGTTTACAAAAGATAGAGTATAACTGTAAGGTACATTTACATCCTTGTTACCGTGCCATATCTTTATATCAATATCCATTATTTTCTCTACTCTCTCTCTATTCCACTCTGCAGATTTAGTAGTGGGAGCAAGAAGAGCTATCTTAGATACAAGCTCAGGGAATGTTGTTGTAAAGTTCATGGTGGGTAGTCCTCCCATACTAAAGCCGAGTAAATATATTTTCTCGGATGGATGATAAATCTCATCAATATACTCTTTTAATTTAAGAGTATCCTCTACTGATGCACTATTACCCCAATTTACTCCGTGTTGATTAGATGCTGCAAAGATATAGTTATGCTTACTAAAGAGTATTCCATACTCTCTCATATCTTTCATAAATTGGTCTTGCATATTCTGTGTAACAGAGGTGTTTGACCCGTGACTATAGATTACAACTGTTGGAGGTTTTCTTGTATCAATTCTACCAGGTACTACAATATATGCTTGTTGTTCATCAATAATAGGGAATAGTTCTGTAAAGTCTTGACCACTATCAATAATATATCTCTCTTCATCATCTTCTTCTACGCTCTCTTCAACCTTTTTGCTATTCTCATAGATATCGGTTTCTGATTCTTTCTCTTTGCTTATCCGGTAGTATCTGATAGATAGAGTAAGAATGAGTAAGACAAAAATGGGGAGTATGTAGAGAATTATTCTCTTTTTTCTGTTGTTTATCTCTATATTCATACCTTCAATTCTATCATATTATTATTGACTTATTACGCTTTTTCAAATATGATTGATATCACTGTTTTAAATTGTAAATACTAAAATCATGGCTAAAGAGAGAGATGTGGTAGAGATTAATCTAGAGCAGTGGATTATCCCTATAGCGATAGTTATAGCTGGAGTGTTAGTTGCAGCAGCAATATATCTTACTAACAGGACTAAGCAAGATGATAGTACTGTTGTAGGAACACAACAAGAAGCAGAAGCACAACAGGAAGAGTTCCCTCAGGCAAGTACTACTATTTCAGATAGTCCTTACCTAGGAGATAAGAGTAAGGCTAAGGTAGTAATTGTTGAGTATACTGACTTTCTCTGTTCTTACTGTGCTAGACATGCAACAGAGACTAAACCTAAATTAATATCTGAATATATTGATAGTGGCCAGGTACTCTATGTAGTTAGAAACCTACCTCTAGATTTCCACGGTCAACTAGCCCTAGATATTGCTAATGCTTCACTCTGTGTTAATGAGATAGGAGGAAGAGAGAAGTACTTTGAATTCTATACTAAAGGATTTGAACAAGAGAGTACAGATACTCTCTCTGCTACAGCAAAGGAGTTAGGTATAGATATGAATAAATACAATACCTGTATGAATGAGAATAGATATGGGGATACAATAGAGGTAGATATTACAGATGCTACTAGTGCTGGTATACAGGGTACCCCTGGATTTGTAATAGGGAAATTAGATAGTAAAGGTAATGTTGAGGGTAGGTTAATTGCAGGAGCGTATCCGTTTGAATCATTTAAACAGATTATTGAGGAGTACTCTGAGTAGAGTTGTTTCTAGATTGTTAAAAGGGAAGCTTAGCTTCCCTTTTTTGTTGTCTTCTTCTTTACTACTGTTTTACCTTTCTTACTGTATTGAACAGTACCTGAGAATGCATCATACTTTGTCCTTAGAACAGCTCCTACTGTTAATG
>JAAZIL010000082.1 GCA_012800885.1 Candidatus Dojkabacteria bacterium | reverse complement strand
TACTCGGTATTGATGATTTAGGCTTAGAAGAGATTGATAGGGAGTTGTTAAGAATAATATATCACAATTTCAATGGTGGACCTGTTGGTATCTCTACATTGGCAGCAAGTATATCAGAGGAGATCTCTACAATACTTGATGTACATGAGCCCTATTTGATGAAATGTGGCATGTTAAAACGAACATCAAGGGGTAGGGTACTAACTACTGGAGGAATAAAATATGTAGAGAGAGAATGTCATCAGGAGAAATAAGGAGTACAAAAGAGGATACAGTGAAAAGAGGTAAGTTAATATCTCTTGCTGTTCTTGTTGCTCTCACAATTTTTATTCAGATACTAGTTAAGGGGAAGAGTGAATCTATTACAGGCATAATTATTGTTGCTTTAGTATATTTAGTTTCGGTATTCTTAGGTCTTATATGGGCTTTTAATTTTGAGGTTAAGATTAAATCACTTCCTTATCTTTTCTTTAGTTCACTCTTTGTTATGTCTGAATACCTGTTTGTACAGTTATTTTTTGCTCAGAGATTTAGTCGTATATATGAGGGGTTGATACTTTTACTTCTTGTTGGACTTGTTTTTGTTGGTACTTATGTATCATTTCTAATGGCCAATGTATTTAATGTTAACCTTTACAAAGAGATACCTCTTGTTCATGTTGGTAGAACTACTTCTTACATTATATCTACTTTCTCTATTTTCTTTCTCACATTCTCTTTCCTAGCTTTACAACTACCAATCTATATCTTAATTCCATTAGTTTATCCTATTTATCTTTTTATTCCTTTTATTCATCTTAAAAATTTGGGTATAGAAGGATTACTTCTAAAAAGGAAGAGTATATTAATATCTTTTCTTGTCCTTTTTATGTTTATTGGTTCTTTTCTAGCAGGGTTAGTTCATGAGGCTTTAGCGCTATCTCCAATGGTAGGGTACTTTGTAGGGATGGGTGTTGGTAATATAGATAGTAAGAAGAAAGGTTTTCAATGGGAATTGATACTGTATATTATTGCATTAATTGTAGTTGTTTTTATCAATCTTCAACTTAATATATTTGCATAGTGTAAGGGAAAGTAGGGGAGTGGCCCATAGCATGCAGAGGCCCATAGTTTCACATATCCTGTAGTATTATCATTGTGGATAACTGTTTGCTACTCTAAATAACAGTAACGATGAAGATATATTTCATATAAAGAATTATTATATTTTTATCTCTGTTTACTTAATAGTCCTTAAGGGTACTATCCCCTATGTTGCGATATGTTATGATTTTAAATATGGTATAATCGAGTATAATTATCCTTATCTGCGACAGTATGGTTGGGGATTAAACTATTAAGTTATTGAACCGTAATTAAATTAAATATTCTTTTTACAATTCTATGAGTAGAGAGATTTTAATAATTTTAATAAATAGATTCTCTTCCTACTTTGCTTCTCTCTCCTCTTTGAAATATTTTAAACTCCCCTACTTTGATTTAATTTTTTAAAACTATAATATATACATATGAGAAAGTCAGAGCTTCTTAAAGGTATTCCTAAATTACCTATGCAGGATGAGTACCTTTTAGATTTACAGAATAATGCATACAGTCCTCAAACCATTATTAATTATGCTAGAGATCTTGCTATTTTTAGTGTTTTTCTTTTTTTTAATAACATTAAATTTGAGAATTTAACAAAACAAGACATCTCTAATTACAAAGGGTATCTATCTAGTGGAAATCACCTGAAAGATCTGGATAAAGTAAGGAGGGAATCTCTAGAAAGCAGTTTGGATAAAGGCTTATTACAAGGAAAAGCTCCTACAGGCTCAGTAAGGCCTGTTAAAAAACTTGGTAGTATGAATACACCTAGTAAGAGTGTTGAAAAAGAAGATAAGGACTCAGACGGGTCGACACTGTCATATAAGGATGACTTCCTAGCCCAGGTGTACAGTAAGGTGTACGGTTCACTTGGGGTTTTAGAAAAGCCATTAAATTCTCGAGCAAGAAGTACAGATGGTTTGAGTACTAGAAGTATTAATAGAATGTTATCAGCCTTAAGATCATATTTAAAATTTAGAATTGAATGGGATTTAGATATTCCAATTCCTCCTGATGGAATAAAGATGTTAAGAGGAGAGAAAAAAGTTAAAAAGGTTGCTTCTTTAGAAGAATTGGTTAAATTAATTGAAGCACCTATGGAGTTTGAACAAGATGAGCGTGTTGCATTGAGAAATAGATGTATGTTGGAGATGCTTTTTGCTACAGGGGTACGTATTTCAGAATTAATTGGTTTAGATATTGAGCAACTCAATGTTGAGGGTAAGATATATGTGTTGGGCAAAGGTAAAAAAGAGAGAGCTGTATATATGACACCTAGATCTCTTGGATGGTTGAATAAGTATTTAAAGTTAAGACTAGAGTATGCTTTTTTGGATAGAGAGAAAGAGGAACAACCAGGAAATATTGATAAATTGTTTACAGATTTAGGGATAGAGAAACATTCTGTGAAACGTCATGAAACAAAAGAAGAGGGTTCTTTCTCAGAGGGTTTAAATCTAGAAGTATTCGATTCAGAGAATAGGAAGTATATTAATCTGGTAGAGAGTTATAGAAAGAGTGGTTTTTTAGAGAAGTTTAACTCCCCTGCCCTATTTATTCCATTTGTAGGTTTAAATAGTAGAAAAGAGAATTCTAGATTATCTACTAACTATTTTCAAGAAAAAATAGCGGATTACAGAAGAAGATTAGGTATACAGATTCCAACATCTGCACACAGTCTAAGACACGGTTTTGCTACATACATGGCAGAACAGGGAGCTAGTCCAGTTGCACTACAGATACTACTGGGTCACGAGAGCCTAGATACAACTACTAGGTATGTTCATGCAAGTGAGAAATTTGCTGAAGAAACTGTAAAAAAAAGTCATCCTCTTAAGTAGAGGATTGTAGATCTGCTATCCTTTGATATATCTTTGTATTTTTAGCTTGGTTTATCTTCTGTAATGCTTCTGGATCTCCTTGTTTAGATTTTTCAATTAGATTCCTTGCTTCATCCATATTCTCTTTTAGTTTATCTATTTGATTGAAGTATTCATTTTTAAATTCTTGTACAGCATTCTCACCGTATACTGTTGTGACTATTTCATTTATTATGGTCTGTAAATGTTGAGGAGATTTAGATTCCTCCATTCTTCTACTGTATGTTTCTAGTTCTTCTACAGTAGTAATTTTGGCTAGTTTAGTAAAGAGAGTTTCAAATACAAGCTCCGTTATAATTGGATAAAGCTTCTTAGCAATAGCTTCATCATCTCCTACTAATTCTTTAACTTTACTCATTATCTCTTGATACATATTTCTACTCATTAATGTTAGATGGAGTATCTGTTGAGGAAGATGGGATTATAGCGCTAGCTTGAATTGTCAACTTCAGTACTAACTCTCTTTTTCTTTTTTCTTCCTCTATTTTAATATCCTTTATCTCTGGAGGAGCTTGAGGTGTTGGTTTATCTTCTTGAAGAGTATCTTCCTCTTGGACTAACTGTTGTTGAGTGTCCTCACTCTCTTTAGAATACTCAGGATATTCGTATCTCCATTGAGATATATGTTCATCATTTTTAAAAGCTTTTATTATAGGGACAGTTTTTTCTTCTATTAGAGGTTTTACTGGAGGTTCCTGCTCAGTTTCCTTAGGTTCTATTTGAACCAGTTGCTTTTTAAGTTCCTCTATATCCTTCACTAGAGTATTTACAAGATCTTTTAGTTCTTCTATCTCTTTGCCTTGTTTCTCATTCCGCCTTTGTAGTCTATTAACAATTTTTTGTAATTCTTCTCTCTGTTTCCGTTCATACTGAATATCTCTCTCTAGAACAGAGTATGTCTTCTCACTCAACTCTCTGTCATGTTGTTCTTTGTATTCCTTAGATAACTGTTCTTGGTCTTTAACAAACTGTAGATAATTGCTTGACATTTTTTTAGCTGTAAATCCTCTGTTCCTTTCTTTATTCTCTTTAATAGCTTCTCTGTGAGCCTCCTTCCTCATTCTCTTTATCTCTTGCAAAAAGTTCTCTTTAGCCTCCGTATCACCCTTCTCTACTGTTTGATCAGTACTCTTTTCTATCGAAGGTTGTAACGGCTCAAATGAAGGTGTATGAGTTACATTCTCTTGCTCCTGTCCTCTATCTGGAGTCCAACTGTACAGATTCTCTATATTTGGATTAGAAGTAGACATAATGTATATTTGAATATGTTAATACGTATATTAAGCTTATTACTTCACTCCTAATATGTCAACCTAAAATATTCGTAGATATACCTATTATTTGATATATTTATACTATGAAAAGAAAAAATAGTAAGGTTATTAGTTTTGAAAATATTAAAAGATTTCTAACAAAATCATACCCACAGATACTTTTAATACTAGTTTTACTATTAGTATGTGTAGTCTCTATTAGTAAAGGTAGGTATCTACTCTCTAATGATAACTACTCCCCGGAATTAAACCCCTCTATCTCTGTGTCCAGATATATTCAATCTCCAGCATGGAGAGGATACAGAGTATTGGGCTTTGCATCAGAGAGTGAACAGGCTGATCTACTTAGATCTACTATTTTTCTACTTTTTAATACTTTTATACCTTCTTGGTTACTAGGTCAACTTTTTTATTTGTTTTGCATGCTTACAGGGTCTCTATCTATTGCATCTTTAACAAAAGAGATATTAAAAGAGAGTAAATTAAAAAGTTATTCAAATTGGGGATTCTTAATAGGTGGTATCCTGTATTTCTCTACACTTTGGACAATGTGGCTGTTTTATCAGAGTATGGCTCCATATATTGCTAATTTTGCATTTCTACCATTACTCTTACTTTTTGTTTACAGATATTCACAGAGAAGTGATATTAAGAATTTAATATTCTTTTTCCTAAGCCTTGTACTTTTTACATCAACTAGTGTAATAGCAACACTGTTTGTAGTAGATTTTGTCTTTTTACTTGTATTTACAATTTTTGTTAACCTAACTGTTAAAAAGAGTAGGAAGAGAAAAAGAGATGATATAATTAGAACTGTAGGATTAATCGTAATATCTCAGCTATTCTGGATATTGCCATTTGTTCATTATACACTTACTACGAGTTCGGACATTATTGACTCATATACTAACAGGACTATCACTTCTAGTGTTATAGATTTAGAAACAGATATGCAGACATTAATTAATTCTGCTAGATTTTACAATCGTACTCTTTTTGAACAGAGCAAGGAGAAATATATATTTCCAATGACAGAGCTTTACAATACATATGATTTCTACAAGGTATTGGGTCTTTTGCCGGCATTTTTCGCACTACTAGGTACAGTATTCGGACTTATTAAAAAGAATTACAAAATACTATTTTGGACAGTACTTGGGTTAGGGTCTCTTTTTATCATTAAAGTTCTTAATCCTCCTTTTGCATCTCTTTTCGAACTTATGCAAAGATATATACCTCTGTTTAAACAGGTATTTAGATGGCCGATATCCAAAGTAGGACAAACATACTTAATATCTCTTACAATTCTCTCTACCTTCGGTATTGTTTACTTAGTGGATTTCTTTGCATCATTTATTACTAAAAAGAAATTCAAGAGATTTTTTTACCTAACACTCTTTGTTTCTCTCTGCATTCTCCAATTAATATATTCGGAGTATTTGTTTAGAGGAGATATCTTTTCAAAAAGATCATTGGTATCATTACCGAATCAATATTATGAATTAAAAGATTACCTTATTGAGAAAGATTCGACCTCAAGGATATATTACATGCCTCCATCTAACAACAATTACTTCAGAGAGTATGAATGGGGTTTCTGGGGTTCTCAATTCATATCATATATTATCCCAAATCCAGTGATGGATATATCTTTAGCAGTGGGTTCTAAGGTTGGAGAAGATGCTATGTTAAAGATACAGAATGTAGTTAGATCTGGAAACAGTGAAGAATTCTTACAACTAATCCATAGATATGATGTCAAATATATACTGTTAGATCGGAGTATTAAAGATGAAGGATACTCTTTTAATGTGGATATAGATGAGGTTTTAGATATGCTGAATGATTACAGTATAGTGTGGGAGAAAGATTTTCTTACTCTTTTTGAAGTACCTGCATCCGAAGAAAAGATGTATTCAGAGTCATTATCAGGTATAGATAGTAAGGATGTTTTTGTAAAAGAGAAACCAAAGTACCCTTCTCTCTCACCATTTAGTATAGATACAAGTAATTTAAGGATAGAGAATAATGAGATAGTTGGAGAGTTTGTTTACCAGGGGTTTAGCACTTATCTGAATTTAAATATAGGGGAGGAGACATTGTATGGCTTACCAACAAAGGTAGAATACCTTAATGGGAACATTATGTTATCTCCGTCCTATCCTTATGTGTACGGTGATAAATCCATAAAACCGTTTACATCGTTCTCAGGAACCTACGATTACTATGTTGTTGGAGGCCATGCTTTTACTAAAGATACTCTTCGCAAAGGTGTAACAATAGAGAATGAGTATAGTTCATATCCTAAGGTGTACGGTATCTCACAAGATAATTTTCAGAGTATAGATATGCAACCATTATTATTTGAAAGTAAAGGAAGTGATTGCTCTGGTGCGAGAGTTGTGGAAAGTACATTGGTTACTAAACAAGAGGTTGCTTCAGGTTTCCAACTAAGTGGGTCTAGTGACTCTCCCTGTATCTATGCCAATATCCCAATTGATGCTAATCAGAAGAGTGTGATTAGGGTAAAGATTAACTGGGAAACGGAGCAGAAGAATATTCCAGGATATTGTATTTTCTCAGAGCAGAGACAGAAATGTCTGAATGAGGAGAAATTTCTTGTTTCGGACTCTCTGTATGGTGATGTAGACTTACTTCTAGATACAGTAATTGGTAAAGGTGAAAATATCTCTCTGATTTTGTATACATCAAGCTTAGCAAAGAGTTTCTCATCAGAGTCTCTTTTTAGAAATATCACTATATTAGTTTCGCCTGTCAAGAATGTATTAAAGGAGGGTGTATCTTCTGATATTTGGGAACCGAGAGATATCTTTTTAGATGATAGAGAAACCTATCTGATACATATACCGGTAGTTATTGGAAAGAGGGGATATCTTTTTAATGGGAGAGAAAAAACTCATACCGTGTGGCAACCTAACCAATCTGATTCAGAGACAGAGATTTTTGAGATAAAGAATTATGAAGGAATGTATCACAAGGTAGAGAATGATTACATCAATCAGACCGCTTCTCTCTTTGTTACAGATCCTATGTCAAAATACCTGGTGTATTGGAAAGGAATAAATCTATCAAATGCACCATCCAGTCTCTGTTTGATATATGATAGAGAGAGCAAGTGTTGGTTTCAAGATATGCTGTTGAGTGATGGTACTTCATCATATATGAATGTAATAAGTGGTGATAGTGGTGAGAAGCTTCTGAATGTAATTTATGCTTCAACAAGCTATACACTAACTACACAGAATATTCTTAAAGAGTTTGTATTTATGCAACTACCTAGCTCATGGGAAACTCTTGCCTATACACAACAAGATAGTAAAGATTATGCTCAAGTAGAGATGTCGAGTGTATTTAATTGGACAAATAATACTTACTACAAAATTAAGAGAGACGATATACCCCAAGATAAGGAGTATCTGCTTGTATCAATACCTCAGGCAGAATCATCTGGGTGGATGGCTGTATCAAGAAGAGGTATTTTTTTCTCTATTTTAGGGAAAGATAGAAAGGTAAGTATTAATAATTGGAAACAGGGTTGGGATGTTAGCAACCTAGACTTTAATACAGTGTCTGTTATATATTGGCCCAATATACTCTCCTATTTAGGATATATTCTGATTGTAATAACAGGGAGTTATTTAATTGTTAAATTAGTAAAGGAGAGAAAAGATGAAAAAAAGTAATCCTCTGGTATCTATAGTTATACCTGTACATAATGGAGAGAAATATGTTAAAGAGGCTATAGATAGCTGTATTAATCAAACATACAGAGATATAGAGATAATTGTTGTAGATGATGCTAGTACAGATAATACATTAAATATATTAAAAGAGTATGGAGAGAGGATTACAGTATTACCTGTAGAGAAACAGAACGGTTTAGGTAATGTTATTAATATAGGGATAAGAAGATCAAAAGGGAAATATATTGCTAGAATGGATGCAGATGATATTATGTATCCTACTAGGATAGAGAAGCAAGTGAAATATTTAGAATCTAATCCAAACTGTGTAGCCATTGGTGGACAGATAGATATTATAGATGAAGATAGCAATATCACAGGTCATAGAGAGTATGCAGTAGAGGATAAAGACATAAAGAGGAATAGATTCCTTTTTCAACCTTTCGCACACCCAGCAGTAACACTGAGAAAGAGTACTGTAGAAGAGATAGGTTTGTATCCAGAGAATATGTGGAAGGTAGAAGATGTTAAGTTTTTTCTAATACTTAGTACTAAGGGAGAGTATCATAATCTAGAGGATACTGTACTTAAATACAGGATGACTTTTAAAACAGAATCTCAATCTAAGATGTTAGATCATTTTAAAAAGACAGATGATATTAGGAAATGGGCTATAAAAGAGTTAAATATTAAGCCTACATTTAGGGAGTATGTTATATGGTATATACAAAAGATAGGGGTTAGGGTTCTTAGTATATTTCCTTCTTCTCTGTTTATGAAAAGCTTTGAGATATTTAGAAGGGTAGTTAAATAAAAAGGGACATCCTAAGATGTCCCCTCCGTAAGTAATTTTGGAAAAAGTCTTTCGTCTTTAAAATATATAGATATTTTTAGACTCATCAGTAGGATATATATTTTAATAAATATTTAATCCTAGAGACTACTAGCGTGTGATGGGATTGGGTTTATGGGGGTTTTAATTTTATATCCGAAGATAAAAAAATAGACCCCGAAACCACAGAATCGCTAGAGTAG
>JAAZIL010000005.1 GCA_012800885.1 Candidatus Dojkabacteria bacterium | reverse complement strand
TTCTTCTTGCTTAATAGAATCTAGTGATTTGTGTATTGCTTCAAGCGAACCCTGTGAAGAACTTTTTAATATGATGTTTAATTGAGTCCCCTCATCTTTATTCTCATCAAACAAGGAATCAAAAATCTCATCTTCAGCAATAGTAAGATTCTCTGGTAGTTCCTTCTCTTTATCGTCTAAGTAGAGAGACTCAAGTATATCCTTATCCTTCTCTTCTAAAATATATATCTCACTACCCAGAGGTAGGAGTTGCGAGATTCCAATTATTCTCCCTCCACAACCACACCGTAAATCACATAGATTACTCCCTTCTTCAGATATAATTCCTTTAACTTTTTCTACAATATATCTATCATCTATTTTAAATCCTAACCAAGCCCCTTTACAGAGGTTACCCTGTTCTAAAACTACACTTGATATATTACCTTTCATCTTATCTTTTACAGACTCCAGTACAAAACCCTTAGCAACAACCCCTTGGGGTAGCGCATCTCTCTGCTTTAAACCATCTACCTCAACAACAAGACTTATTAAATCGAGTAACTCAGGTATCCCTTTGCCTGTCTTGGCTGATACTTCTACTATAGGGATATCTCCACCCATTCCCTCTACTAAAAGACCGTGATCGGATACATCTCTTTTAACCTGTTGTATATTTATATCTGGTAAATCTACTTTGTTTATTACCAATATAGGTTTAACAGATGAGTCTTTAATAATCTCTATTGATTCTAACGTCTGTGGCTTAACCCCATCATTTGCTGCTACAACCAAAAGAACAATATCAGCGATTGAGCCTCCCCTTGTTCTCATTAAATCGAAAGCTTCATGACCTGGGGTATCAATAAAGGTGATTTTTTTCTGAGTCTTCTTCTCAAGAGAGATAGTAAATACTGAAATCTTCTGAGTTATACCTCCTGCTTCACAACTCTGAACATTACTCTTTCTAATATAGTCAAGGAGGGTAGTTTTCCCATGATCCACATGGCCCAGTATTGCAACAATTGGGACCCTTGCCTGAGTAGATTCTGTTTTCTTTCTAACCTCCTTTGCCATGTAAAACAACTCTCTTTCATTTTAATTATTACTCTTTGCTATCAACTTTCTCTGTATCTTCCTCACTCTCTAACTCTTTCTCCTCTGTACTACCCTCTATATCAACCGTCTCTCCACCCTCTCCTTCAATATCTATCTTAATATCTGTTAATTTCCACGCTAATCTTACATTCTGTCCATCTCTTCCAATTGCAAGAGATAATTGATCACTGGGTACTACTACTGTGGCTGTATCATCCTCTATATCAACTGACTCTACCTTTGCAGGACTTAGTGCATTAGCTACAAACTTTTCAACATCCTCATCCCACTCTATTATATCAATCTTTTCCTCTCCTAGCTCGTTCATGATATTTGCAATACGCATCCCTCTCTGACCTACACAAGACCCTATTGGATCTATACCATCTTGATGAGATACTACAGCAATTTTACTCCTTGAGCCTGCCTCTCTTGCAACTGCTTTAATCTCGACAACACCTGATTCAATTTCAGGTACCTCTAATTTAAAAAGTTCAATTAAAAACTGTGGATCTGCCCTTGAAACAATAATTGAACTATCAACGATACTCTTGAGTAACACTTTGTATCTATCACCTACTCGATAGAATTCATTTGATATCTGCTCTTCTTGTGGCATATATGCAGTAGCTTTCCCTATCTCCATAACAGCCATACCTTTCTGCATTCTCTGCATCAGGGCAGTAAACACTTCCCCTATTTTGTCATTAAATTCACTAATTACAGCTTCTTTTTCAGATTCTCTAATCTTCTGTAAAAGTACTTGTTTCGCTGTTTGAGTAGCAATTCTACCTAAATCATCAGAAGGCATCTCAATCTCTACACTATCCCCAAGCTCTACATTTGGAGAAATTAGTTCTGCTTCATTGAGAGCTATCTCTATCTCTTCATCTTTAACACTATCAACAACTACTTTAGTAGCAAAAAGTCTAAATTCACCACTCTCTCTATCTACCTCAACTGCCAAATTGCTTCCTTCCTGCTCCTCTGTATCCTCATCCCTATCAATCCTTCCATACTTCTCCTTTTTAATAGCACTTAGAATAGAGGACTCTAAAGCTTTAAAAACTTCTTCCTTCTCTATTCCTCTTTCGGCAGCTATTTGGTTAATAGCAACGATTAATTCAGATGTTATAGCCATAGTAAATATTGATAATAAATAAAGACGGATCTACTAAAAAAAAGGGGAGACCACTAGCCTCACCCTCCTTCAATAATACTGTCCTACTATAATAATACCAAAATATCCAAAGCTTGTAAACCTACAAATCTTTTAATTTCTCCCACTGTTTTTTCTCCTCTCTACTCAATCTTTTTGGTATCTTTACATCTACCCTTACATATAGATCTCCTCTTACGCCATCTTTACCCAGTACAGGGCTACCTTCTCCCTTAATCCTAAATATTGTCCCAGGTTGTGTACCACTAGGAATTTTAAGCTTAACATCTTCTTTAATAGTTTCAACCTCTACTGTTCCACCTAACACAGCAATTGGGATAGAGATACTCTCTACTGAGTAGAGATCATTACCTCTTCTCTCAAACTTTCTAGAAGGCTCTACCTCAATTTCAATAAATAGATCACCATAATCCCCTCCCATAGGACCTGCATTTCCTCCCTCTCTAAACCTCAATACCATTCCATCATATGCACCTGCTGGTATTCGAATCTTTACCTTCTCTTCCTTTGTTTCAAGTCCACTACCACTACATTTTACACACACTTCTTCTGGGACAGTACCCATACCGTGGCATTCAGAACACTGTGCCATAACTGATATCTGTCCTAAGAAACTACTTTGAACTCTTCTCTCTCTTCCTGTACCCTTACATGTTGGACATGTTTTTCTTTTACCACTCTCACTACCACTACCATTACATTTAGAGCACCTTACTTCTCTCTTTACCTTAATAGAGTACTCTCCTCCTTTCATTGCCTCTTGGAAGCTAAATTTCATTTTGTATCTTAAATGCTCACCACCAGTATCTCTCGGAGCTGAATCCTGTCCAAAAGCAGAATCAAAACCGAAACCACCACCAAAGATAGTATTAAAAATATCTCCCATATCAAATGCAGTACCCCCAAAATCATATTCATAGCCTGCACCATTCCCACTCCTTGGATCAAATCCTCTTGTACCTGCATGACCGTATTGATCATATGCCTTTCTCTTTGCCTCATCTGAGAGAGTCTCATACGCTTCTTGTACTTCTTTAAATTTCTCCTCAGTTCCAGCTTCTTTGTTTACATCTGGATGATACTTCTTAACAAGCTTTCTGTATGCTTTTTTTATCTCTTCTTTTTTAGCATCCTTGCTAACACCAAGAACTTTGTAGTAATCTCTTTTACTCATATCCGTCTATTCTAGCAGACAAGGAGCCTAACTGCCAATAGATGACATTGAAATTCCTAACTGCTAATATATTTGTTATGAACAATCTACACAGCAAGAAACAAGTTGAAACAAAAATAGCCTCAACTAAAAAAACCGTATCATGGTCCTTAGGTATTATCGGAGCAATCATTATACTCTCTCAAGGAATACCTCTGTTAATATCGTATGTAAAAGGAGAATTCCATCAATATGTCCAAAACTCTATACATAATCCATTCCCAGACTCTTACAAACAGATGATAGAAGATGAGTTTGCATATTATGATCCAGGAAAAACCTACTTTGAGAATCTCTCTAAAAATGCTAGTAATATGCAATATGGAGACGTATTTACATATGACCCTATTACAAAAAGAAGTAAAGAGATAATTGTTAATAGGGAGTACAACAAAAATATGTATATTACTATCAAAAGTGTTGATATAAAGGGTATTAGAATAACTCCTAATGTGGAGAGTAGTGAGAGGAAAGTATATGACAGATATCTAAAACACGGTCTAGCTCATTTTAAAGGAACACCTCTTCCTGGTGACGGTGGTAACTCTTTCATATATGGACATAGTGCAGTGTTGAGTTTCTTTAAAAAGCACTCTAATTTACCTGAGACAATATTTACTAAACTAGAAGAGGTTGATATAGGGGATACTGTTACTATTAAGAAAGAAGAAGACCTTTTTGAATATGTAGTGAGGAACAAAAAAATTGTAGATCCAGAAGATTTCTCTATTCTCCAAACACAAGGTAGTAAAGAGAC